>NZ_JRNB01000084.1 GCF_000758885.1 Peptostreptococcus sp. MV1
GGAAATAAAAAGCTAGAAGATGGAACTCTTGTAATGGTAGATGCCTATAAAAAGGCACCAGAACCAGGAACTAAAACTACAAAAGTTAACTTCTCTAAGAGAGCTTTGACAAGAGATGGTAAAGAACTATCAGGAGCAAAAATAAGCCTAACAAAGAAAGATGGAACAGTAGTAGACACTTGGGTAACAGATGGAACTACAAGAAGCTTTGACTTAGAAGACGGTGAGTACACATTTACAGAACTATCAGCTCCAGACAAGTACCAGCTAGCAACATCTATAACATTTACAGTAGCTAATGGCAAGGTAAGTGTAGGAACGACAGAAATAAGTGGAAACACAATAGTAATGGTAGATGCGCTAAAAGATAAGGAAACAAATGGTTCGAATGGAGGAAATAGAAGCAACAATAGCTCTGGTAACAGCAACTCCGGAAATTCAAGCCAGGGCAAACAAACACAGCAAGGATACTCCGGAAATTCAAGCCAGGGCAAACAAACACAGCAAGGATACAACAACACACAGAGCTCAAGAGGGCCAGCCAAGACTAATGATATAAGCAACTTTATGCTTTATGTAGGCATGCTTATACTTTCAGGATTGGGACTTGTGCTATTGAGCATCAAGAGGAGAACAACAAGATAGTTCAAAAAAAGTGAATAACGAACAGAAATAAATGTTCAGTCTGAAAAGAGGTTAGATTTATCTAACCTCTTTTGGATAAATAGATTTTCGTGTATTTTAAATAATAGGAGGTGAGGTTTATGAAATCAGGCAAGAAAAATACTATAATAAGGTTTGTTCAAATTGTATTAATTGCTTTTATTGTATTTTCTAGCTACAAAATTATAGATATTAAATTGACAGAGCGTAGAGAAAATAAAAACTTTGAAGACTTGAGACACAAAATAAAGATAGCCAAAGATAAGAATACCACTACAGGAGGAAGGGTATCAAACAAGGATAAATCCAAGGCAAATGATAGACTAGGCCAAATTTTAAAATCCGAAAATAAGGATTGTGTGGGATGGCTTACAATACCAAACACTCCGATCGATTACCCTGTTATGACTACACCCAGTGCTCCAGACTACTATTTGAGAAGAAATTTTCAAAAAAAGTATTCTATTAGTGGGACACCATATATAGGAGAAGGGCTTAGTCCTGACAAGAGGATATTTACAATATATGCCCATCATATGAAGAATAGTTCTTTGTTTGGGACCTTGGAAAATTACAAAAATAAAAATTACAAAAATGAGCATAAATTTGTTTATTTTAATACGATGGGTGAGAATAGAAAATATCAGGTGGTAGGTGCCTTTTATGTTGATTTGGACAAACCGCACTTCAGATATTATGAATACAACGGAGATATTACAATGGAATCTTTTGTAGATTTTCTAGCTGGACTCTCTAACGTATCAATGTATGACGAGGTAAAAGACATCAACTACAGCGATCAAATCATCATGCTATCGACTTGCAGCTATTTTGTTGAAGAGGGTAGATTTGTTGTAGTAGCAAAAAAATTATAATTTATATATCAAAAACCAATATAATGGTGAAAAGACCTGCATCTTGCCTAATAAACAATCAGAGAAAAATTAAGTAGAATCACTGCAAAGACAGGCGTAAAAATATCCGAGTGCTTGCACATTCGGAATTTTAGCCTGGCAAGCAGATGATACTACAAATTTTTACTCGGGTTTATAGGCAAGTATGCAAGGTCTCAAGCCATCATTTTGCTTCAATATGTAGTGTTTAAAAAAACGATTTTATTTGGTATAATATACACATAGGAAGATTTATTTTTTTGGGAGGAAGTCATGAGTTTACAGGAGTTCGAATTTATCGAATCAGCTATAGATATACTGAGAAATCAGCACCAAACACTAGAGGCAATCGAATACGAGCTAGTCAAGTTCTTTGGTTCAATACCACTCAAGGAAAATGAACTGATGTCTGTCAGCTCTAGAATAAAGTCCGAGAGTAGTTTAAAGGAGAAAATTATCAGAAATAGGTACCTTATGGACTACGATGACCCAGAGCTTTTATTTTCTGAAATACCGGATATTATAGGGGTAAGGATAGAGTGCAAATTTATCAAAGATGAGAAGGAAATTTTTATGCAGATTAAAAATTACTTCAAGCAGACTGATGATAGAAAGTACTTTTATGCCAAGTCCAACAAGAATATTAGGTTATACATGTTTGAAAAACAGCCACTCAAACAAAAAAATGGCTTTGAAATCTATAAAATAGACGGTGAGTACAAGTTTTTGAATAGAAAGATAAAGTTTGAACTACAGATCAAGTCTCTGGTAAATGTCTTTTGGAGTGAGATAGAGCACAAGATTATCTATAAAAATACGACATATCTACTTGAAGACCAGTTTATCAAGGATATGATGATATCTATCAAGAACAATCTGACTATGATAGATGACCAATTGCTCAGCATATACAAGAACTTCAAGCCGGATTCAAAGTTAAATTCCAAGTTTGGTAGGGATGAGATCAAGACTGTATTTTCAAAGCTTTTATATGATACTATCACCTACAAGATGGACGAGCAGTTGGCCTTTGCCATAGATTTTAAGAAGCCTTGTGAGACTATCTTGGATTATTCGCTCAATAAGTATGAGGACAGTATAGATGGCCTGAGTGCCTTTATGACAGAAGAGTACAAGAAGATAAATGAATTTTTGACTAAGGATATTAACTTCAATGATGAGCTGATCCTAGAACATGAGCCAAGATTTGACGATGGATTTTCTAGAGATATTGCTAATATATTTATGGATAAGATGAATATAGAAGTTCCTTGGAATCTCTTCTTTAGGATATTATTTGAGTTGGAGCCTGACAATAATGTTGATGATTTTTCTAATTTTATCAGATACTACAAGAGGTCCCTTCTTACAAAGGACAGTCTTTATAATCTTATGGATTCTTTTGGTGAGTACAGTATCAAGATTATAGATGATATGTATGATTGTATTTATAAGGTTATTAATCAGGTTGGTAGGATAGATATATTCTTTGAGAGCAACCTGTCCAAGATGAGAAAAATTGCTTCAGAGGGCTTGGACTATGTTTGTTACGAGTTTGAAAACTACTATGAGTATATGGAGCAAAAGAGGATTATATCAAAGATTATGGTAGACAGCTTGATGAAGATTTTCAAGTAGTCTTTGGTTGGAAATTTGAAATATAGAATTTTAGCTAGATATTTCATATATTTTAATTCAAATATCATTTAAGGGTATTATATATGTATATGAAATGAAATTTCAATGTTAAGAGGTGGTTTGATTGAACGATTTAACATATTTAAGGTTGATACTTACCGAGGAAAATAATTACCCGGTTATGTATTCAAAGCAGGAGGAAGAAGTTAATATTATTGGTCAAGATGACCAGGCTATGACTCCAGATGATTTTAAGGCGATTATAAAATTTTTCGCAGATAGGGGTCTAAAGAAGATTAAATTTGTTGGTGGTGAACCTCTTTTGTATAGGCATTTGGAAGACTTGGTTGCCTATGCGCATGACTGTGGTGTGGCCGATATAGGTATTACTACTAATGGCATAGGTCTGGGTACAAGGATACTCAATTTGAAAAATCTGGGGCTCAATAGCGTCAATATTTCTTTGGATTCTTTGAAGGAGTATAGGTATCAGGCCCTGACTAATGGTGGAAATCTAAAAGAGGTATACCTATCTATAGATGCTTGCCAGGCTGCTAATGTAGATGTTAGGATAAATTGTGTGGCTATTAAGGACTTTAATGATGATGAATTGGTTGACTTTATGAGGTTGACTATAAATAGCAAGTTGGATGTCAGACTGATAGAACTATTGCCTTACAATATATCGAGGAGTGTCTATGAGAGGGGATATATGGACCTTCAGCACTATATAGAAAATACAGAGGCTATCAATAGGTCTGCAGATGAAGATCTAAGTGTTGCCCAGTACTTCCAAATAGACGGAGCTCAAGGAAGGGTTGGTATTATTAGGGCAGGTTCTAGAGAGTATGAAGAAGACCTTCGTAGGATAAATATTAGCAATAGGGGTTATATGAATGTAGGTCCTCTACAGAAGAATACCTATTTTATCAAGCCAAAACTAAGGGATGAGGAAGCTTTGGATAATATCTTTTACAAGATTAAGACCAAGTTATAATATTTATATGTATGTTAATAGAATGTTAAATTTAACCTTCTATTAACATTTTTTTTGCCTTTCATGGTATTATTGTAAGGGAAGAAAAATAAATGTGTCATAGGGCATAATTTTATGAGAGTACGAGGTGTAAATAATATGAATGTTGCAATTTCCCTAATCGGTGGATTGGGTATGTTCCTTTATGGAATGAATGTAATGGGGGATGGTCTGCAGAAAGCTGCAGGCGATAAACTAAAGAAGATTATTGAGATGTTGACAACTAATAGGATTATGGGTGTCTTGATTGGTACTTTGGTTACAGCCATTATACAGAGTTCGAGTGCTACTACTGTTATGACAATTGGTTTCGTAAATGCCGGTATTATGTCATTGCAACAGGCGGTTGGTGTTATCATGGGGGCTAATATAGGTACTACTGTGACTGCCCAGTTGGTGTCATTTAGTATTGAAAAGTATGCTCCTATTTCCATTGGTATTGGTATGATATTTTGGTTCTTTACAAAGAAGAAAAATATTAAGAATATCAGTGAGATATTGATAGGTTTTGGTATTTTATTTGTAGGTATGAACTTTATGAAGGCTGCAGCAGCTCCAGTTTCTGAGATGCAAGAGGTACATGATGCCATGTTATACTTGAGTAAGAATCCTGTACTAGGTATTTTGGCAGGTTTTTTAATTACAGGTACAATCCAGAGTTCAAGTGCATCTATAGGTATATTGATTGTTCTGGCTTCACAGGGTTTGTTGCCTATTACTGCCGCTTTGCCAGTTTTATACGGTGATAATATAGGTACCTGTGTTACTTCGCTACTATCTACAATAGGAGCTAGTAGGAATGCTAGAAGAGCAGCTATTATGCATATGTGTTTTAATGTTATAGGTACCATATTATTTATACTTGTATTGAGCAAGCCTATAATTTCAATAGTAACTAGGATTGATCCTACAAATGTTCCTAGGCAGATTGCCAATGCACATACCCTATTTAATCTAGTAAATGTTATAGTTTTATTGCCATTTAGTTCATATTTGGTCAAGCTAGCTACAAAGTTGGTTCCTTATACAAAGGAAGATGAAGAGGAAAATATCCACACTACAAAGTTCTTGGACGAGAGAATCTTGGAGACACCATCAATTGCCCTTTCAAATACTGTTGATGAAGTAATTAGAATGGCCAGTCGTTCAACTAGATCTCTGAATTCTGCCTATGATGCTGTAAAGACTTTTAGTCAGGAGAAGAGGGAAAAGACTTTTGGATACGAGAGGATTATAAATACATTGCAATTAGACATTACTAACTTCTTGTTTGCCCTTTCTAACAGAAATATTAGTGATGTAGAGAGAATCAAGGCGGACGTTTTGTTCCATATAGTTAATGATATAGAGAGAGTTGGTGACCACGCTGATAATATAGCTGAAATATCACAGTTTATGGAAGACAAGAAGGTTGTATTTACAGAGGATGCTTCTAAGGAGTTGGATGTTATATTTGAGTTGGCATCAAATAACTTCTATGATTCAATAACAGCTCTTAAGACAAGCGATTTTGAACTAGCAGCTACTATAGCTGAGAGGGAAAAGGAAATCAATATACTAGAACAAAATGCTAGAAATTCTCATATGGCTAGACTACATAGCGGTTCTTGTTCTGTAGAAGCAGGCATATACTTCCTTGATATTATTAGTAATTTGGAGAGAATATCTGACCATTCTATTAATATTACTGAGGAACTAGGCAGGATGAGCGGTCACGTTAGTCTTTAGCCATTAGTAAATAATATATGAATATAATTTAAGTGAATAGAATAAATAGAATATACTGGTATGTGGTTCGCATATCAGTATATTTGTATATCAACAAAAATATATGCTTAAAGTAGTCTTGATTATAAAGGGAGGTTCTTTTATGAAAAAGACAAAGGGAGGTGAAGGCCAATGAATTTTTTTGATGTAGCAAAAATAGAGCTTCATTGCCACCTAGATGGGTCTTTGAGACCGAGTTCAGTCTTGGACCTGTTGAGAAAAAAGGGACTAGATGGTGGTATAAATGAAGATAATATAGGAGAGCTTTTAAAGGTGGAGGGCGATTGTGATTCGCTTGTGACATACCTGGAAAAATTTGACCTGCCACTTATAGTTATGCAGGATGCTGAATCTCTAGAGAGGCTTAGCTATGAAGTGTTTGAGGACGCCTACAGGGAAAATGTTGCCTACCTGGAGCTTAGGTTTGCCCCTGTCTTACATACGAGAGAGGGACTAGGACAAGATGAGATAATAGCCAGTGTAATATCTGGTATGAATAGGGCAAAGAGCACTTACAATATTGAAGGTAATATTATAGTTTGCTGTATGAAGAATTTGAGTGAGCAGGCTGCTATTGATACTATTAATGCTGGTTATAAATATTTGGGCAAGGGGCTTGTCGGAGTGGATTTAGCAGGCCCAGAAGATGAAGGTTTTGCTCAGAAATTCATAAATGCCATGAGTCTTGCTAGGAATATGGGGTATAATATCACTATCCATGCTGGTGAGGCAGGATCTGGTCAGAATGTATTGGATTCTATTCAAGTCCTTGGGGCTCAAAGGATTGGGCATGGTGTAAACCTTTACCAATCTGAAAAAGCCTATAAGCTAGTCAAGGAAAAAAATATAAATCTAGAAGTTTGCCCAACTAGCAATTTGCAGACAAAGGCAGTTAAGGCACTTGAAAAACATCCTGCTATATACTATTATATAAATGGTATTAGTATTTCTATCAATACGGATAATAGGACAGTATCCAATACCAGCCTCACAGATGAGTTGGATATGGTTGGTAAGGTCTTGAGTATTGATATGACTAGCTACAAAAAATTATACGAGTCTGCAGTGGAGGCTTCCTTCGCTGATAAAGAAACAAAAGATAAATTAATTAACAGAATCAGGAGGATTATATAATGACAAATGGTGAAAATTCTAATCCAGAGTTTAAGGCTGCTGGAAACAAGAATAAGATTAGACACATAGTTGGTGTAATGAGTGGTAAGGGTGGAGTAGGTAAGTCTACAATGACAACTCTAATAGCTAAGAAATTAAATTCAGAAGGATATAGGGTTGGTATATTAGATGCTGATATCACAGGTCCAAGTATACCTAGGTTGATGCATATAGACAATCAAACAGCCTATTCAGATGGTGATAATATCATACCAGTTACAGCTCCAAATGGTATTAAGGTAATTTCCCTAAACCTTATAATGGATGATGAGAGCAAGCCGGTAATATGGAGAGGACCTATGATAGGTTCAGTAGTTCAGCAGTTCTATTCAGACGTATTGTGGGGAGACTTGGACTACCTATTGATAGATATGCCTCCAGGAACAGGTGATGTAGCCCTAACTGTAATGAAGTCAATTCCTATCAAGGGTGTCGTGATGGTGTCTATGCCTCAAAATTTAGTTTCTATGATTGTTTCTAAGGCTGTTAATATGGCAAAGCAGATGAACGTACCAGTCATAGGTATCATAGAAAACATGAGCTATATTCAATGTCCAAATTGTTCTGAAAAGATCAAAATGTTTGACGATGAGGGTTGGGACGAATTTATCAAGGAACACTCACTTGATATGCTAGCTGAATTGCCAATGTCGCCAGAAGTAGTCAAGCTATCGACTGAGGGCATTGGTGAAGTTAGTCAAGAATTAGATGAAATTTTAGCTGGAATAGTAGAAAAGGTTTCAACATTCTGTAAGAGGAGAATAATCCTATAATTAGGGATTGGTCGACAATTTTTGGGTGAGGCCAGTTTCTAGGTATGCATTTTAGGCATGGTGTAGAAAAGTTTATATTAGATGAAAAAAATACCGAGATAAAATTTATCTCGGTATTTGTAAACTACAATATTTTAATAGACTTAATTGAGTTCAATGGAACGTACAAAACCTTTTGGTTATTGTAGTGTGGGTTTTTCTCGTCCATATCAGTTCGAGAAAGGGTTAATGATAAATCATCGTATTCAGATACTATACCATAGAGTTTTGACCTGCTTAGGTAAGAATCGATTTCGACAAAATCATTGAGGTGTTTTTCAACAAAATCGAAGAATTTTTTGTTTTTACATGACATATTGTCAGATTTGTTTTTATCTAGCATAAAATCACCCCTTTACTATATTTATATTATACAATATTTTACTTAAAAAGTAAATAGAAAGGCTAAAAAATGGATAATAATATTAAACTTCCTAAAATAAAAAAGATAATTAGTGTTTATAAATCAAAGTTTTTAAATGTTTTTGAAGTAGATTATAAAGATAAGATGGAAAATGATAAAAAATGGATAGTTGCATCTAGGATGTCTGAAAAAGACTACACAGATAAAATTTTGAATAATAGAAAATCTGATGGAGTGGATGCTGTTATAATAGTAGGATATAAAACTATTGATGGTGTGCAGGATGCTATAGTAGTAATAAAGGAGTTTAGGATACCAATCAACGACTATATATATTCCTTGCCAGCGGGTCTTGTATATCCAGGTGATGATATTTATGATACTGCTATTAGGGAGATGAGGGAAGAAACAGGTTTGATTCTTTCTAAGATTGATAAAGGTAGGACTTGTAACAAGGCATATGCATCTGTAGGCATGTCTGATGAGTCTTTGGCAATTGTGTACGGTAATGTAGAGGGAAACCTATCTAAGGCCTATATGGAAGATACAGAGCTGATAGAGCCCATGTATATGACTAGGAAAGACGTTAGAGACTTGCTCAATAGGAAGGATGTAAATATAGATATAAAGGCTTGGTTGATACTAAGGGAATTTGCGGGCTGTTAGGTATGTATTTTACTTATTTATTGAGGTGCAAGGATGATAGCCTATACTGTGGCTATACTAATGACATAGTTCATAGGATGGAGCTTCACAAGGCTGGAAAAGGAGCCAAGTATGTAAGGGCTAAGGGATTTCATAAGCTGGAATTTTATATCGTGTCAAATACCAAGTCTGATGCTATGAAGTTTGAGGTATATATAAAGAAATTATCAAAGCTTGAAAAAGAAAAGCTAGTAAGGGGAGAATGTAATAGTCTGGATAGGTTGGGTATTTACTATCAACTTGTTTTGAGTACTCGTATATAGCCTGGTGAGGGCAGATACAAAATACAAGTAAAAATATATGTTTTATAAATATATATAATATGAATCACAGATTTTATTATATAAAAGGACTCATACTCGTTTGTTTAAAACTAGGTTGAGTCCTTTTATATAATTATGTGAATCTATTCACCTAGGAGAGGGCTCTACATTATTCCTTGTAGACGATTTTGCCGGCAACTATAGTGTATTTGACCTTACCATATAGGTTGCGGCCTATAAACGGCGAATTTGATGACTTTGATTTAAAGCCTTCTACTTTGTATTCTTGATTAGGATCAAAGATACATATATCTGCAACCTTACCGACCTGGATATCACCCTTGTCTAATTTGTAGTATTTGGCTGGGTTTGATGTAAACTTGCTCAACATATGAATCATGGATAGACGGTTTTTTCTCACTAATTCTGTGACTGCAAGTGGAAGAGCAGTTTCCAAACCTATTATTCCACTTGGTGCCCTAGTAAATTCTACATTTTTTTCATGTTCAGCGTGGGGAGCATGGTCCGTAGCTATTATTTCTATTGTATCATCAATTAGGCCAGCAATTATTTTTTCCCTATCTTCACTAGACCTAAGTGGTGGGTTCATCTTGGCCATTACACCGTGTTCAAAAACATCTCTTTCTGTTAGGGTAAAATGGTGGGGAGTAGCCTCTGCAAATACCTTGACGCCAATTGACTTGGCATACCTAATAAAGTCAACGGCATTGCCAGAGCTAATATGCTGGATATCTATACAGGCACCTGTTTCAAGGGCTAGCATACAGTCTCTGGCTACCATAATATCTTCGGAAACTCTAGGAGCGCCCTTCAGACCTAGCATTTGGGCTGTTGGTCCAGCATTTACACCATGATTATCAATTAAGCTATTATCTTCTTCATGAAGGGCAATAACCGTATCTAATTCGGCAGCCTTTAGCATGGCATTTCTTAGCGTTTTTGTGTTCATTACAGGGACGCCATCATTGGTAAATCCTGCAGCTCCTGCCTGGTGGAGACTATCCATGTCCACCAGCTGGTCTTTGAAGTCAATTGTAAGGGCTGCTTCTTGAAGTATATTGATAGGGCAGTCTTTTGCCTTATCGAGTACATAGTTAAGATTTTTTACTGAATCTATTTTAGGATTAGTATTGGCCATTAGTATGACAGTAGTATATCCTCCAGCAGCCGCAGATTCAGCTCCAGACATCAGGTCTTCCTTATGGGTGAATCCAGGGTCCCTGAAATGTGAGTGTATATCAATAAGACCAGGTGATACTATCATATTTTTAGCATCTATTACATTATCATAGTTAGAATAGTCAGAGGATATTTTTGGTGATATCTCCCTTACGATGCCGTCCTCAATCAGTATATCAACTATTCCATTAAAATTAGTCGCTGGATTTATTAAGTTTCCGTTTTTTATTAAAATTTTGCTCATAAATACCTCCTTGTATAATATACTTGTAGTTAAATACTTATTTGCTGAATCCCTATGGATAGCTAATGCTGCCATTTGGATCTGTTTAAATAATATCTACCTAGATGGCTGTGTATAAGAAAAGAGATTAATCACTTGATCAATCTCTTTGCATATTTACTTATAAATAATTTTTATTGGGTCGACTTTAGAAGCCTTGTGGGCTGGAACTAGTCCAAATATTATACCGGTAATTACTATGGCCAAGAAGGAGTATACAAAGCTATTAAAGCTCGGCATAGGTCTAAATGGCATTACGTTTTTAGAATATATAGTAACGGCATATCCTATAATTATACCTAGGACACCACCACATGATGTGATGAAGACCGATTCAACTAGGAATTGGTACATAATTGTGGAAGGCTTGGCTCCCAAGGCTCTTCTGATACCTATTTCCTTGCTTCTCTCCATTACTGATACATACATGATGTTCATGATACCAACTCCACCAACAAACATTGCAACAGCAGTTATAACTAGGACGAATTTATCGATACCCTTTGTCATGGCTTCTGTAGATTTCTGTATAGTAGACTGATCTCTAACCTTGTATTCACCTTCTAGCTTTGGATGAAGTTCTGTCATTTTATCTGCAACATTTTTGGCGATTTTTGGTATATCAAATCCATCCTTTACAGTAACGCTGATGTGGTTGATAGCACCTGTTTTAACATTCTTGCCAGTTATAAAGTTGTAGACATCATTTGGTATTACTGAATAAGCAGGTATATTATCAAAAGCACCTTTTTTTCTAAATTTGTGGTCTACTGGGTCATATACCTTATCAGCATCGCATACGCCGACCACTTCAAATGTAAGATTACCTACTGTGATACCCTTACCAATTGGATCTAGCTTTTCGAACAAGGCTTCTTTTGTCTGACTGTCTATAACGACAACTCTTTTTCCAGTATCAGATGTAGACAGTGGTCTACCCTTTATCATCTTGTATTTGTGGGTTAGGGCAGAGGCAAAACCTATATGTGTCTGCTTGTCATAGTATAATGCATTGGTTGAGTAGATGTTTTCATCGCCAAAGGATATCATTTCTGTCATAGGCTTATTCGATGGTTTTACCTTATCGACACCTTCTATTGTCTGAAGTTCTTGTACATCCGATGATAGGAATGGTGTCAAGAGGTTTTCGCTTGTTTTTGCCTCAGATGAATCGAAGTAGACTATTGCAGTTTTGGGATCGATGGTCTGGAAGGCCTGTTTAAAAACATGACTCATTGCATTACCAACCGAACTGACAAATACTACTGACGTAATACCTGTTATTATCCATATAAAAGCAACTATTAAACGTAATTTATGTCCCTTGAGGTTTTCTATTGAATTTTTTAACAGTGTTAACATCCTAAACCTCCTCTACAAAAGCACCGTCCTTTAGGGTAACAACCCTAGTGGCGTACTTGGTCATATCTTGGTCATGAGTAACCATAATAATTGTAGTGCCTTTTTTGTTCAGGTCAGATAGTAATTCCATTATGTCTCTACCAGTATCACTATCCAATGCACCAGTAGGTTCATCTGCAAATATTATCTTTGGACTGTTAACCAAGGCTCTAGCAATTGCGATTCTTTGTTTCTGACCGCCAGATAGGTGGTTAGGTGAGCTTAATGCCTTATCTGTCAAACCTACCTGGTTTAATTTTTCGTATATTAATTCTTTTCTTTTATTCTTGTCCTTTACACCACCATAGATTAGTGGAACCTCAATATTTTGATAGACATTTATAGTGTCTATGAGGTTAAATTGCTGAAATACGAAACCAGCATACCTTGCCCTGTATTCAGATCTTTTATTTTCGCTTAGGGTACTGACATCAATATTATTGAATATGTACTGCCCCTCATCAATCTTATCTAAGAATCCTAACACATTTAATAGAGTAGTCTTACCACTACCAGACTTACCCATAATCATTACGAATTCGCCTTCTTCTATCTCTAAGTTTAGGTTTTTTAGTATGTGAAGTTTTTCTTTCCCTACTTTGTAATACTTCTGTACATTTTCTAATTTTATTTGCATTTTATTCAACCTCAGTTCTGACTACTTATGGGCATGGTCAGAAGGGACAGGATCTCCATCCTTCATTGTCTTAGTAGGGTTTTTAACAACAACATCATTTTCGTTTAGATCTCCTGAAACCATTGAGTAATCTTCACTATCTGATAAGATTTCCACATTTACTTTTCTTAAATAGCCATCTACCTGTGTAAAGACGTAGATTTCACTACCATCATTTACAATAGCCTTTGTAGGAACCTTGTGCTTGTCAGTATTTACTTCAATAGTTGCCTGAGTATGGTAGCCATTTACTATACCTTCCTGTGTGTCAAAAGTCATGACTACATTATATAGTGACAGAGAAGATGCAGCATCTCCCTGACCTGCAGAACTAGAAATCTGAGGTCTTTCAGAAATGTAGTTAATACGTCCCTTAACTGTATCCCCTGAAGATAGTATAGTTACATCTGCAGTCATATCTTTTTTGATCTTGTTAAGGTCCTGTTCGCTAATCTGACCATTCATTACATAGTCTGTAGACTGAATAGTCATCAAGGCTGCATTTGCTGCAGCGTCGGATGAACCAGAATGCTTTTGATTATTTAGGTAAACCTTGCCGTCAAAAGGAGCCTTTACCTTAGTATAGGCCTTGGCGTTAGCACTTGAAAGACTAGTATTTAAGGTTGCTATTTGGTTATTGATCGTAATCAAACCAGGATCATCAGACTGTAGAGCTCTTTTTTCGTTGATTAAATTACTAATTTGAGTTTTGATAGACGCTATTTCCTGTATTGCAACTTCGTCCTTTACTATGTATAGAACATCTCCACTCTTTACACTCTGGGCATTACTAACTCTAATATCTGGTGTAGAACCATTAGCTGGTCCCATTATTTCCTTGCTTTGTTTAGGAACTATGATTCCGTTTATAAATATTTTTTCATTTTCTGGTATTGTGTATGTTTGGACAACTGGAGTAGAGTCCTTTCTGGTATTGTTATATATTATAACACCTCCAACTGCCACTATAACGACAACTGCCGCTACACCCAAGTAGATTTGCATTTTTTTATTGGACTTCAGTTTTGCAAATCCATCTCCAATTTTATTTTTAAATGACATTTTTACCTCCCTATTAGTGCTTTTATCTATAGCATAATGATTTTTTTTTATAAAACATAATTTCACAACATATACCTATATTTTACATGAAAATTGCTATTAATGCAATGTATATTGTGGTCAAGGTTAATATTTTTATTAAAAATATAGAGTTTATTAGAAAGAAAGCAGCCAAGAGAAAAAAAATTGTGCGCAAGGCTAGAAGAGAAAGGGTCTAGAAAAAGTATCCGCCTTCATATATAATACTAGGTGAATGCAAAAAATTTAAAACTAATTTATAAAAATTTAAGGAGGCAAAAGATGAGATTTTTTATTGACACAGCTAATATTGATGAAATAAAGGAAGCTAATGACCTAGGAGTTGTTTGTGGTGTAACAACTAACCCTTCATTGATAGCCAAAGAAGGAAGAGACTTTACTGAGGTGGTTAACGAAATCACTACTATAGTAGATGGTCCGATAAGTGCGGAAGTCTTGAGCATGGAACACGAAAAGATGATAGAAGAGGCTGAAAAGCTAGCTGCTATCCATGAAAATATAGTTATAAAGATACCAATGTGTGCTGAAGGTTTGAAGGCAGTTAAGTACCTTAGTGAAAAAGGTATACGTACAAATGTTACTTTGATATTCTCAGCTTCACAGGCCCTACTAGCTGCTAGAGCTGGTGCAAGTTATGTGAGCCCTTTCGTAGGTAGACTAGACGATATATCTTTTGATGGTTTAAGGCTGATTCAGGAAATAACTGAAATATTTGAAGTAAACTACATAGCTACTGAAATAATCGTTGCAAGCGTTAGAAATCCACTACATGTTATCGAAGCAGCAAAGATGGGTGCAGATATTGCTACAGTTCCATACAAGGTAATCATGCAGATGATAAACCACCCTTTAACTGATAGAGGTATTGACGCCTTTATTAAGGATGCTGAAAAAGCTTCATTAAACATTAAATAGTCATCGGGGGTGTATAGATTGGATAAATTATATTCATTGCAAAACGGAACTGATATTAGGGGTGTTGCCTACAAGGATGACAAGTCTGACCTTGATATTACCCTTACAAGAGAAGATGTCAAGACCTTAGTTCGTGGGTTTGCTACATGGATTATAGACAAGGACAAGAAAGACCATATAAGTATTTCTATCGGTACAGATTCAAGGTTGACAGGTCCTGACTTTAGGGAGGCCTGTGTTGAGGCTCTGACAGAAATAGGTGTGGATGTAGTAGATTGCGGTATGGCGACTACTCCGGCTATGTTTATGTCTACAATAATAGATGGATACAAGTGTGATGGTGCCATTATGTTCACTGCTAGTCATATGCCATATGTCTACAACGGTCTAAAGATGTTTACAAACAAGGGATGCCTAGAAAAATCAGACCTAAAAGATGTAATAGATATTTGCGTGTCTGGTAATTTTGTAGAATCAAGGTCTAAGTCTAGCCTTGTGAAAAAAAATTTAATAGATGACTATGCTGATATTTTAGTTGAAAAGATAAGGGCAGGCGTAAGTAGTAGCGATGACTACGATAGACCACTTGCCGGTATGAAGGTTATAGTTGATGCGGGTAATGGTGCTGGCGGATTTTTTGCTGACAAGGTATTGGCTAGACTGGGCGCAGATACTGAAGGTAGTCAATTCTTAAATCCTGATGGAATGTTCCCTAACCACATACCTAACCCAGAAAATAAGGAAGCTATGGCAAGTATATGTCAGGCAACCCTAGATAATAAAGCAGATTTAGGTATAATATTTGATACTGATGTGGATAGGGCTGCTATTGTAGGTTCTGATGGAAAGTCTATAAATAAAAATGCCTTAATAGCAGTAATATCAAGTATTATATTAGAAGAACATCCATCAACTACAATAGTTACAGATTCAGTTACTTCAAATGGCCTAGCAGACTTTATTAGGTCAAGAGGAGGTATTCACCATAGGTTCAAGAGGGGATATAAGAATGTAATTAATGAGGCTATTAGGCTTAATGAAGAGGGCAGAGAAAGTCACCTTGCTATAGAAACATCTGGCCATGCAGCTATAAAGGAAAATTATTTCCTAGATGATGGTGCATATCTTATATCTAAAATACTGGTAAAGGCAGCAAAATTATTTAGAAAATCTAAGGATATAGGACAGCTTATAGAGGACCTTCACGAGTCTCTTGAAGACAAGGAAATAAGAATAAAAATTCAAGAATCTGATTTCAAAACTTATGCCAATAATACTATCAAGTCTCTTTCTGAAAAGGTTAAATCCATAGAAGGATGGGATGAGGTAAGTGAAAATTATGAAGGCATTAGGGTAAATTGTAAGGATGAAAAGGGTTGGTTCTTGATGAGATCATCACTTCATGAACCACTTTTGGTTATTAATTTTGAATCGGATATCCAGGGTGGATGTGACATGATACACAATAAATTATCTGAATTAATCGGGTAAAAATATTATCGTATATACTAAATACTTGTTTAAAGTTTTTTAGTAAGAAAATTTTGGAAGTACTTGGAAGTACATTATACAAGTTGATATTGCAATTTTGGATTAAATATTGGATAAAGACGAGCAGATAGAAAAATATTAAGAAAAATCTATCTGCTTTTCTTATGCCTAAATGCAAAAAAAATGAAAGGAAAGATGATATTGTTACAAGGTCAAGCGGTGAAAAAGTCGTGGCAAAAGCTGCATATAATGCAAGAGATAGATTAAGAGACGAGAGATATGGAAAGCTAGAAGATTATACCAAAAAACACGACCTTATCTTTTCAAAAATATTCTTACCGGAACATATCCCCAAAAAATTTTCTAACAGGGAATATTTATGGAATGAAGTAGAAAAAATAGAGAAAAGCAAAAACTCACAGCTTGCAAGAAATTTACTTTTTACACTTTCAAGAGAATTAAATGAAGAAGATAGGATAAAGCTAATCTGTGAGTTTATAGAAGAAAATTTTACTTCTAAAGGAATGATAGCAAACTGTAATATCCATAATCCTTTGGCAAGTGATAATGAAGAACAACCACACGCCCATATCTTACTTACCCTTAGAGAAATTGACAAACAGGGGAAATGGAAACCCAAATATAGTAGATAACCATATCAAATATCTTGTAGGAGAAGTAAACAAAGAATTTGATATAGACATTAATATTGAAATAGAGATAGCCTACCAAAAGGCAATCGTAAGAGGAGAAAAGCCAAGTATAAGACTTGCCATTAAAGAATTTTAAAAGAGAATTGCTAAAGAAGATAGACAAAAAAGCATGGACAAAAGAGCATTACCAAAATAAAGACAATAGCTATCGGGAAGCTGAGAGATAGAAAAAAGCATATATTTTTGGTATAATTATACCAATTAGACTTTGATGACCGTGATAAACAATTGGGTTACAGGCAGTAACTTAATTTAAGATAAAGAAAAAGGTCAACAGGCTGTTGACTTAAAAATATATTGGAGGTGTAATTTTGTGGCTGAACAAAATAGAGAGATAGTAGTGATAGACGAAAATACAATAAAAAGCAAGATTTACTATATACGAAATCAAAAGGTTATGCTTGATTTTGAACTTGCTGAAATATATGGATATGAAACAAGAGCTTTTAATCAACAGGTAAAAAGAAATAACGAAAAATTTGATGACGATTTTATGTTCCAATTAACTGATGATGAAGTTGATGAACTTTCAAGATCACAAAATGTGACCTTGAACAGAGGAACAGGTAGAGGAAGTAACATTAAGTATAAACCCTATGCCTTTACGGAACAAGGAATCTATATGCTTATGACTGTATTAAGGGGAGAACTTGCTGTTAAGCAAAGCAAGGCTTTAATACGAATGTTTAAGCAGATGAAAGACTTTATCATCGAAAACCAAGACTTTATTAGCTCAAAAGAATTATTACAAATAGCAGTACAGACTAATCAGAACACAAATGACATTATGCAACATTCAAAGGAAATAGCAAAGTTAGGGGATAAGATCAATACTTTAGCAACAAAAGAAGATTTGAAAAAGGTTATGGATAATTTTATCGATCCGGACACATACAAGCATTTTCTTTTGATGAATGGAGATAAGATAGAAGCTGACCTTGCTTATACTAAGATATATAAATCTGCAAAGAAAAGTATTTATGTCATAGATAACTATATCGGTCTAAAAACATTAGAACTTCTTAGATCTGCGAAAGACAATGTTGAAGTCATCATATTTAGCGATAATGTGAAAAATAAGGATATGCTTACTAAAAATATCCTAAATGATTTTAGAAAAGATTATCCTAATATCAATCTTAAGATGAAAGTTGCAGGGAAAAAATATCACGATAGGTATATTGGCATTGACTATGGAACTGACAATGAAGCTTTTTATCTTTGTGGAGCATCATCAAAGGATGCAGGGAATAAAATATCAAGTATTACCAAGATAGAAGAATCTTCTAAGGATATGTACCATACAATGTTTGGCGGAATGATAAATAACAAGGATTTGAAAATTTAATATGAAATTGGAAAAGCGTTAATAAATAGCCACATACACTTACAAGGGCGGTTAGAAGGCATTAAAGAAGTATTAGGGCTTTATGTCGGAGATGCTGAATTCTCAAAATATTGGTTATCTATATTCAATGAACTAAAAAATAGAGGTCTAAAAGACATTATGATCCTTTGTGCAGATGGCCTAACAGGTATTAAGGAGTCTATAAGTGTAGCCTTTCCAAACACTGAATATCAACGTTGTATAGTGCATCAAGTAAGGAATACACTTAAATATGTTAGTTACATAGAGAGCCTCAATGCCCAGTTTAAGAGATTAAACAGGAATAGAAGTGTGTTCCCGACTAAATCTTCTCTGGAAAAAGCTTTGTTTTTATCAGTAGAAAAAATAAGCAAAAAATGGACTTACCCTATTAGAAATTGGGGTTCTATATTCAAAGAGCTATCAATCATGTTCGAAGAACGCATAAGTTACTAGATTTAAAACTGACTTTATAGCAGTTTTTATTGGCATGCAAAAAATTAAGTAATATTATAAATTAAAGGGAGGTTGGATTTTCACCAGCCTTCCCAATAATCAAATATTTATTTTTTAACTGCCTAATCGGCGGATTAGCCATAGAAGGTTAATTTACAGAAAAAATTACATACACTCTCCCTACTCGATTAAAAACCTTGCTTTATTGTTTGAGAGTTAAACGTTTAAGGATTAATAAATATCCATGTAGCCAGATGGATGGAAGTAATAAACTTCCCTAGTATTCTTGTTTACAAACATTCCCAAGTCTGTCTGAATATCTGGTAGGAATACATATCCCTGATGACCTTTTTCTTTTAGTACACTATATGTTTCTTCATCACCCATATAACTGTAATCTACCTTGTCGTTCTTTTCCTTCAATAAATTTAGGGCATCTTCCTTACTCAAACTAGGCTGAGCAGGCTTATTAGCATTTAAATCCACATTTTTATTTAAATTTTCTTCATTATTTGCTTGCTCTGTATTTGCTTGCTCTATGGATACAGCAACCTTGTTCTTAACAATAACCTTATTTGCAGGTAAGTTTGATTTCCTATTAATATTCTTGCTAGTTTCGTTTACCACTATGTCCCTATTGTTAACTTTATCTATATTTTGAGATACATCCTTTGCCTCTGGTTGAATTTCATTTATTGTAAGATTTTCTTCCTTACCAATAGGGTTTGTATTGTTATCCTTTACACTTTCCTCTACGGTGTTTTCTTGATCAGCAAGAGGCGTTTCGACGTGGGCATACATCGTATCGTTTTTGGCTGTTAATGCGTCCTGTGAATGACCAGCATTTATTGCTAAACCGATGCCACCTATTGATGCTATTCCAGCTACTACCATTACCATTGTCAAAAATTTCTTCTTCATAAAATCACATCCTTTTCTAAAAAGAAAACTAATTTATATATTATGCACTCTTTGCATATTTTCATCAATTTCTTTATACTATTATATTACCACATTTGCTTCGAAATAAAGATTACAGGCCTGTTATTTAGAATTACAGTTCCGTAATATGTATTACATTTTGTAACAAGTTATCAACTATGGTATAATTATTGTAATTAAAGCATTTATAATTTGGCAAACGAGAAAGGACTAAAAATGAAGAATATAGGAATAAAGCAGATTGCAAACTCTTTGATGTTTTCAATTGGTGTTTGTGGGATAGATTATCTTATAAAGAAGGGTAATGGTAGCTTGGTCAAGCAGTTTGGTCATAGCACACAAAAATTAACAATTTATTACATTTTGTTATTTGTTATACTATTCGTGATATGTAATGTTGTCTATGAAAAGATAAAGAAACATAATTCTAGGTAGATTTTGGAGATAATATGAAGGGTGACAAGAGTGTAACTATTAGATATAGTAAGGAAGTTGATTTTAATAAAAAAAGACCTGTGGAAGTTATTTCTTCAAAGTCATTTCTACATAGGGCTCTAATATGTGCTGCCATGGCTTGTGGTACTTCTAGTATTTCTTATAAGGGCTTGTCTGATGATATTATGGCGACAATATCAGCACTTGAAGTTTTGGGAGCTAAAATTGATATTGGACTAACTAGCTTATCTGTAAGGCCTATTGAGCCGGAGAAAAGGAAATTTGATTATACCTGTCAAATGTATAGTGAGGATATGAAGTCGGATTTTTACAGGGGAAAAAATACTATAAAAAGATATAATTCTGATCCTAAAATCGTTGATTGTGGAGAGAGTGGTTCTACGCTGAGGATGCTACTGCCCTTGGCAACGAGTTTGACTGACGACTATATTTTTGTAGGAAAAGAGGGTTTGAAGAGGAGGCCCATAAGTGATTTGACGAGGGTACTTAGACAGGCGGGAGCTGATGTATGTCAGGATACTTTGCCAATTGAGATTAGAAATAAAAGTACTGATGCTAGTGCCTTTAGGGATAATAATGAAATGGGCACAGACACATTTAAGGCTGATAGTATAGGTGAGTTGACTCGTAAAACCTACATAGATGAAAAGAGGATAATATTTTTTATTAGGGGTGATATTTCATCTCAATACATATCAGGTCTCTTATTAGCAGGGCCCTTGATGGATAGAGAAGTGATTGTAAATGTATTGGATAGGCTAGAATCAAAACCTTATATAGACCTTACCAAAGACGTCATGTCTATATTTGGTGTCAAGGTTGAGGAGTTTGAATTGAGCACCAATGCTTTTGCTGATAATATAGTAAGAAGTTACAAAATAAAGTCTGGTCAGAAGTATAAGCATGTTAATATAAATTCTCAGGCAGATTGGTCTAACGCATGCTTTTTTATGGCCTTGGGAGCTCTTAAAATGCCTATAAGTATAGAAAATTTAGACTTTGGCTCAAGTCAAGGCGACAAGAAGATAGTAGATGTTCTAAAAGGATATGGAGCAAAGATTCTTATTAGTAATTCAAAAATAGAAATATGGCCAAATGATAGAAATGCCATTGGCTTGGATATATCTGATACACCAGATATTTTGCCTATTCTGGCGGTATTAGCTATGTTTGCTCATGGCGACAGTACCTTTACCGGATTTGAGAGGTTGAGGATAAAGGAAAGTGACAGAGTAGAATCAGTTATTAAAATGGTGCAATCTCTTGGTGGTCAGGCTAGGGTAAAAGGGGACTTATTTATAGTTGAAGGTATAGAAAAATACTTGAATCAAGAAAGTGGTAGAATATATAGAGTTGACTCTTTTAATGATCACAGGATAGTTATGGCTGCTAGTATTGCCTCAAGTATGCTCAATGGAGACTTAGTGATAAATGGGGCTGAGGCTGTGAATAAGTCATACCCGGGATTTTTTGACTTGTTGGAAGATTTAGGTTTTACAGTTATTAAATAGGTAGGTGTAGATATGACTTGGATATTAGGAAATAGGATAAAAATAAATATATTTGGTGAATCTCATGGACCTGCCATTGGTGGAGTTATGGAGGGGTTACCATCTGGAATAAAAATTGATATGAAGGCCATTGAGGACTTTATGGCTAGGAGGGCCCCAGGCAGGAGTAGTTTGACTACTGCTAGAAAGGAGGCTGACCAACCAATATTTCACAGTGGAATATTAGATGGAGTGACTACGGGTACTCCTATTGCTTTTACAATCAAGAACTCAGACAAGAGATCAGTGGATTACAGCGACCTAATCAATAGACCTAGACCTTCTCATGCAGATTTGACTGCTAGGCTTAGGTTTGGAGAGTATGTTGATATGAGGGGTGGAGGCAATTTCTCAGGTAGGTTGACTGCTCCAATATGCTTGATTGGGGGGATACTCTTGCAGGTTCTGAAGGAAAAAGGGGTTCATATTGGTGCCCATATTTCAAAAATCGGTAATATAGAAGATAAAAAATATGACCTACTTAATTTGAGCCTTGAGGCTTTGTATAAGACAAAAAATAAGGAATTTCCAACGATTGACAGTGAGGCTGGCCTGAATATGCAAGACTATATTAGTGAGGTTAGAAGTCACAAGGATAGTATTGGGGCTATAATCGAATGTGGTGTGGTGGGTATGCCAGCTGGTCATGGGAACCCAATGTTTGATGGTATAGAATCGTCTATATCAAAAAATATATTTTCCATACCAGGAGTAAAGGCTCTTGAGTTTGGGAATGGGTTTGATGTGGCCAGTATGTTTGGTTCAAACCACAATGACCAGTTGTACTATGGTGAGGATGGCGATATATGCTACTATTCAAACAATTCTTCTGGAATCGTAGGCGGCATTTCAACAGGTCAACCAATTGTTTTTAGGCTAGCAGTCAAACCAACTCCATCGATTGGTAGGCTACAAAAGACGGTTGATATGGCTAGTGGAGATAATGCAAATGTAGAGATTAAGGGCAGGCATGATCCATGTATAGGCATAAGGATAGTGCCTGTAGTAGAGGCTATGACGGCAATTAGTCTGGCTGACTATTTATTTTAGGGAGAGAGTCATGGATTTAAGAGAAATTAGGACAAATATTGATAGGGTAGATGGAGAGTTGGTAAGCTTTTTAAAGAAAAGGTTGGAACTGGTAGACAGGCTAGGTTTATATAAATATATAGAAGGTATAGGTATAGAAAATACAGATAGAGAGGCTGATATAATAAATAAGTTATATCAAGATTATGATATAGACAGTGATATTGAGGAGGTATTTAGGGCAATATTCACAATCAGCAAGAAGAGGCAGGCCAGACTTTTTGAAGAATATAGACAGGTCCAGGACATGTGCAATACCAATGATAAAAATATAATTCTTGTCGGTATGCCAGGTAGTGGTAAAACAAGTATTGGAGTGAAGTTATCTACATTCTTAAATAGGAAATTTATTGATACCGATGAGTTGATATATGAAAAAGAAGCTTCTAGACCTGGTGAAATAATAGATAGGTACGGTGAAAACTACTTTAGAGAGATAGAATTTAATGTTCTCAGTGAACTGATTAATAAAAAAGGTCTAATAATAGCAACTGGTGGTGGTATAGTGATGATGGAGAAAAACCACCCACATATAAAAAACTCCAATAATGAGGTTTTTTATATTGATAGAAAGATAGAAAATCTGGCAACAGATGGTAGGCCCTTATCTAATGGAGGGCTTGAAACCCTAAAAAATCTATATGATATAAGACATTGCAAGTATGAATCTGTGGCTGATTATAGGGTCTATAATAGAGACATTTATGAAACTGTGTACAAAATAGCTAGTATATACTCAGATAAAGATAAAAATGCAAGATTATGATTTCATGCTTGCATTTTCAAATGCCAAAAAATTGAAAAATACTAATTTTCATGATATAATATTTCTTACGAATAAAAATAATGCTTAATATATCAAGTGTAATTTGATTTTATATCATTGGTAAAATATAGAAAGTGTAAAGATAGATAAAAGAAGAAAGGGAAATATATATGTGCGGTTTTGTTGGATTTTTTGACAATAGTGACAATAAAGAAGTAATTTTGGATAAGATGATGAATAGAATTATCCATAGGGGACCAGATATGGGAGGCAAGTTCTATGATGACGATGCAGCCCTTGGTTTTAGAAGGCTAAGTATACTTGACTTGAGTGAGGCTGGCGGTCAACCCCTATATAGTCATGACGGTAACAAGGTATTGGTATTCAATGGAGAAATCTATAATTACGAAGAGATTAGAGCTGAACTAATAGAAAAAGGCTATACCTTCAAGAGTAGTACAGATAGTGAGGTCCTAATTCATGGTTATGTAGAGTATGGTGAAGCCCTAGTGGATAGGCTTAGGGGTATGTATGCCTTCTGCATATGGGATAAGCTAGAAAAAAAGGCCTTTGTAGCCAGGGACCACTTTGGTATCAAGCCTTTATACTATTATGAGTACCAGAAGAATGGCAGGGATTGCCTGCTAATTGCATCTGAAATAAAGGCTTTTTTAGAACATCCAGATTTTAAGAAGGAAGTAAATGAAAAGGCCCTAAAACCATATTTGACCTTCCAGTACTCTTCTCAGAAAGATGAAACCTTCTTCAAGGGGGTAAAAAGATTAGGGGCAGGTCACTATTTTACTTACCAAAATGGTAAGATGGATATCAAGCAGTACTGGGATGTGAATTTCAATGATACACACTCTAGTCTAGAAGAGAATATAAAGAAGATAGAAGATGTGGTTGCTGATTCAGTAAAAATGCATACAAGAGCAGACGTTCCTTCAGCGTCCTTCCTATCAGGTGGTGTCGATTCAAGTTATGTAACTGCTTGTCTTAAGCCTGACAAGACATTTTCAATAGGATTTGAGCAGGAAAAATTTGACGAATCTAACCTTGCTGCAGACCTATCAAAAATACTAGGTATAGAAAATATAAGAAAAACAATAAATGGTGATGATTGCCTGGGCAAGCTGGCAGAAATCCAGTACCATATGGACGAACCACAGTCTAACCCATCTACACTACCACTTTATTTCCTATCAAAATTGGTAAGAGACAATGGTGTCACAGTTGTCCTATCAGGTGAAGGAGCAGACGAGATATTTGGTGGTTATGAATGGTATGATATAGATGCCGGCCAGAAGAAGCTTAGACAGTTACCTGGATTTATACTAAAACCGGCAGCAGCAATAGCAAAGCACCTACCGGAATTCCATGGTAAGACAACCCTACTTAGGGCAGGTAGACCAGTAGAAGAGACCTTTATAGGTGAGGCCCTAGTGTTTGAAGAGGACGAGGCAAGAGACATCTTAAAGAGCAAGTACCACAAGTCTAGGAGCGTTAGAGAAATCACTAAGGAAGTTTATGACGTGGTCAAGGGTAAGGATGATATTACTAAGAAGCAGTATCTGGATATCAAACTATTTATGGAAGGTGACATCCTACAGAAGGCCGACAAAATGAGTATGGCTCATTCTATAGAACTAAGAGTTCCTTTCTTAGACAAGGAAGTAATGAAGGTTGGTGAAGGTATCAGTTCAGACCAGAAGATCAGTCATGGAACTACAAAGTACGTCCTAAGAAAGGCAGCTGAAAAGAAGCTACCAGAAGAATGGTACAAGAGAAAGAAGAAGGGATTCCCAGTTCCGATCAGGCTGTGGTTCCAGGAGGAAAAATACTACAATTTCGTCAAGGAATACTTCAATGCAGACTATGTGGAAGAGTTCTTTGATAAGGCAAAGATTAATAAATTGTTAGATGACCACTATAATGGTGTGACTAATAATGCTAGAAAGATATACACTGTTTTGGTTTTCCTAGTGTGGTACAAGAGGTACTTTATAGATGAAGTTGCAGGCAATTAAGCACCTGTAACTGATAAGAAATCAAGGAGTTTATTAACTTCTAGGCTAGACTAGAAAATAATTGTAAATACTATAAGACAAGAGAGGGGGTACTATTATGCATAAGAAGAGACAATTAGCTGTAATAGTTGCAATACCCCTTCTTTTATTTGGCATTTTTAGTGGCCTAAAGTATGGATATATTAGCCCAATGGTCAAGGGTATAGATATAAGGATCATAGGCGGTACCTTTATCACAAATGTGAACAAGTATGTAATTAAGCTGGGAGATACTGTCAGTCTATCACCTGGAGAATATATAATGGTTCCAGACTTTGCAAAAAAACCAAAACTAAAGTTTGCCGTATTGGACAACAAGTCGGTTATATCGATTGAAGGCGACAAGTTGACGGCAAATAAGGTAGGCTATGCATCTATAGGTGTACTCAATAAAAATAGGGTCTTGAGGAAGGCTACCATAATGGTTGTCAATCCTAAAATAACTAGGATGCAGGTCAACTTTGATAAACCCTTAAAATACTATGGTGATAAGAGCAAAATTAGTGCTAATATAGATATAGATGACTTTAAGAAACTAGAGGGTGGATATAAATTCAAGTACTCAACTACAAATGACAAGGTCCTGAAAGTAGATGATAACAAGGTGGAGGCTGTAGGCGTTGGTGAAGCCAAGCTGATATCCAGGTATGACAGGAAGGAGAGTCAGACTACCATAAAAATCGAACCAAAGGTATATAGGTTAGAAATGGATGATGTATACAATATTGAGGTTGGTAATATACAGAACTTGAATACAAGAATTGCTACCTTACCAAAAGACATGAAAACTAATGTAAGTTATAGGGTAATAAATTCAAGTAAGTATGATATCAACAAGAAGGTAGCCTTTGGGGAAAGTGGATTAGAAACTACTTATGGTATAGATTTGGATGATAAGGGAAATATAAAAGCGAATAGGTTGGGTACATATTTGGTAGAGGCTAGGAGTGGTGATAAGGTCGACAGGGCTCTTGTAAATGTCGCTCAATCTAAATTTGAAAATATAGAACCAAAGAATCCTCAGTATAGATATGAAATAAAGGATGGCAAGTTGAATATTGAGCTAGGTTGGGACCATGATAGAAGGATAAATACCTATGATATTTATGTGAAAGATAGAATAAAAGGTGAGGACTATAGCCTTTATACTAAATCTAGGGTAGATAATACAAGGATACCATTTGGCAATAGGCTAGCAGAACTTTTAAGGTTTGATATTGGCGTTGGATCTGACTTTGACTATGATGTCTACATAGTTGGTAAAAATTACGCTGGTGAAAAAACCAAAGACAGCAGGGTTTTAAACATATCCAGCCGTAGGGGCAGTGACTTCCAGAAGAAGAAGGTAAGGAATTTGGAAGCTATTAGTGACAGGGAAAATAGTACTGTCAAGCTAAAGTGGACTCCAATAGACAAGGGTAGGTATAGTTATAGGGTATACTATACTGACCGAGACCACAAGGAGGCCAATTATAGGTTGATGGCAAAAAATATACAAAAAAATACAACAACCCTAAAGATAAATAGGGATAATATAAATTATGATTTCTATATTATAGCTGTCAATGAAAACGGGCAAATATCCGATTTTAGCAAGGCTGTCAATGTAAAATCTAACTTTTCGGAATAAATGCTAAATATAAGTGGCTAAACGTTGACAAAGCATTTTAAAATTGATATACTTTTGTTATTGAATTAAAGACTGTGATAGAGAGAGTAGTTGTGGGTCCATGTTTTAGCGAGCTGGTGGCGGTGCAAGACCAGTAATATACCTGTGATGAAGAACACTCTGGAGTTTCTGACTGAAGTTTAGTAGGCTCAGACGGTTAGATACCGTTATAAATCTTCTAAGAGATCAGCCTGGGCTGGTAATTAGGGTGGTACCGCGATTATAACACGTCGTCCCTTATGAGGACTACGTGTTTTTTTATGTATGACGGGCATGCCGTCAGTCTGTGGTGAAAGTCCACGTAGGG
>NZ_JRNB01000085.1 GCF_000758885.1 Peptostreptococcus sp. MV1
ACTTTGAAAGCATTTTTGTTACCATCAACGCTATATATTATAGAACCCTTTTTTTCTACCTTGTAGGTATAAAAAAAGCATAGTAGTAAATCGCAACATAATATTACTAGTACTATCTAAAATTAATCAACTTAAAACCAAAAGTGTAAATAAGTTGTTGAATCTTAAAATTTATAACGCTTTACTCTTTATTGATAATCTGGTCTATGGTTAGCTTATGGGAGTTTTTAATGTTAGTTCTCCCTACTAAATAATCTATACTTACATCGTACAAGTTAGCTATTGCAATGAGTGTGGATACTTTAGGTTTACTAGTACCATACTCTATTGATTGGTATGCTTTTTGAGTCACATCAATTTTAGTAAAAATGTATCTTTGAGTATATTTATTTTCTAATCTTAAGTTTTTTATTCTTTCATTTAATAACATAAAAAATATCATTCCTTTCAACAATATAAAATAAACTGTAACTATGTTTTATTTATTATTAATTAATAAATTCTATCGTTTATAACGGATAATTTTATATTTTTAAAAAAATATCAAAAATTTTTGCCCTTAATTCCAGTATTTTCAACGATTTCGAGTTTTTTATAAAAAATAAAAAGTAAGGGGATGCCCCCTTGAAGGCTAGTAGTGAAGTAGTCTACTAGTAATACATTGACAATTTAATACCAATTCATAATTGACAACTTTTATCAGCTATGCGAGTATTGCCATGACCCCGGCGACAGGACGGGATAGCGATAGGCACGCCGACAGAAGCGAAGTTATATGAGTTGGATTTTCACCTTTTTAGGCATCTAATTATATACTAAAATTATTTTGACATATAATTAGGCGCCTAAAAACTTATATCCTGAGGGTGGGTGGGAGTCGCATATAAGCAAGTGGGACGACAAATAAGGATGTAGGAGGTGTAAAAAATGATTAGACTTGCAGTAATTTACAAGCATAATTAAGGGTTAAAACCCAAACTCCACCAAGTGAGAGTTATTCTCGAGTTGGTGGTAGTAAGGGTTGAGATTCTGAGGATATTTTAAGTCCTCCAAGTTCGTCCCCTTCGGGGGACGGGCATTTACGCCTCCATTATACCATACTTTAGGCGACCGGTCAAAAAAATTGGGAGGTAAAAAAATGAAAAAATATTTATTAGGGCTTTATGTCGGAAATGCTGAATTCTCAAAATATTGGTTATCTATATTAAATGAACTAAAAAATAGAGGTCTAAAAGACATTATGATCCTTTGTGCAGATGGCCTAACAGGTATTAAGGAGTCTATAAGTGTAGCTTTTCCAAACACTGAATATCAACGTTGTATAGTGCATCAAGTAAGGAATACACTGAAATATGTTAGTTACAAAGAAAAGAAAGAATTTGCTGCAGATTTGAAGTCAATTTACTTATCAGGAAATGAAGAACAAGCTAGGCAAAATTTGGATGCAGTTAGTGAAAAATGGTGACTACAAGAAGGTTGAAGATGAAATCAGGGCCCTAAAGTCAGCTACAGGAGACAAGGTATTAAAGGTTATTATAGAAACTAGCTACTAGAGCTATGTTAGGTGGTTTCTGTGTCAGCCTATTATCTGCAATGATAGTTGGCTTACTAATGTTAATATAGTATGATTAGATTAGGACTTGTTTGATTAAAGAGTCAAGTCTACTAATTTATATATAAGGCTTAATTAGAAGGTTTAAATTGTGTTTTTGAAAGGAGAGCATACTATAGGAGTATGCGAAGACAAGAATGAGATTTTTAGATATTATTGAAAAAAAGAAAAATAAGTTGGCTTTAACAGATGAAGAAATCCAGTTCTGGATAGACGGTGTAACAAATGATACTATACCAGACTACCAGATAAGTGCCCTACTGATGGCTATAGTATTGAACGGCATGGACGAGCATGAAACTGCCAAGCTAGCAGAAGCCATGATGAATAGTGGTGACGTAATTGACCTATCATCAATCGAAGGTATCAAGTCAGACAAGCATTCAACAGGTGGAGTTGGTGACAAGACTTCAATGGCCCTAGGAGCAATGGTAGCAGCTTGTGGACTAAAGGTTGCCAAGATGTCAGGTAGAGGACTAGGACACACAGGTGGAACACTAGACAAGCTAGAATCTATAGATGGATTTAACTGTTTCCTAACAGAAGACCAGTTCAAAAAGCAGGTTGACGAAATAGGTCTAGCAATAATCGGTCAGACAGGAGAATTAGTGCCAGCAGACAAGAAGTTGTATGCATTAAGAGACGTAACAGCAACAGTAAACTCAATACCACTAATAGCATCATCTATTATGTCAAAGAAACTAGCTTCAGGCTCAAATACAATACTTCTAGATGTAAAGTATGGAGAAGGTGCCTTCATGCAGAATATAGAAGATGCTAAAACACTAGCAAATGCAATGATATCAATAGGCAACAAGCTAGGTAGAAATACAATGGCTATGATAACTGACATGAACCAACCGCTAGGAAATACTATAGGTAATGCCCTAGAAGTTCAGGAAGCCATAGAAACAGTACAGGGTCACGGACCAAAAGACTTTACAGAACTATGCATGCGTGCTGGAGAGATCATGCTAATACAGGGCAAACTTGCATCATCAAAGGAAGAAGCAAGAAAAATGCTAGAAGAAGCCATATCATTAGGCAAGGCCTTTGAAAAACTATTAAAAATGGTAGAATACCAGGGTGGAAATGTAGAACAGATTAAAAATACAGACCTACTTCCAAAATCAAAATTTGTGACAGAAATCAAGTCAAAAGAAGCAGGTTACATCAGTCATATTCACTCAATGCAGCTAGGAATACTAGCCATGCATCTAGGAGCTGGTAGGGCAACAAAGGCAGACCCAATTAACTACGCAGTCGGACTAAAGATGAATGTCAAGAAGGGCGACATGGTTCAAGCCGGCGACCTATTGTGCACAGTTTACCATGATAGTGACTTGACTGAAGAATGGGTGGACAAGATGTACCAGACATTCCAGTATTCAGATGAAAAGGTTGATCCAATACCAATTGTTGAAGCTATTTTAGGTGAATAAGCGTTAAAAATCATATAAATTATACTAGAATCTTATGATAAATAAGAATGAATAGTAGATACTAATTTAAGGGAGTATGAGAAAAAGTCTTATACTCCCTATTTATCTGTGATTGGTAGATTTAAGTGACCCATAATGAATCTATCACTTGAATCCACAATCAAATTCATTTTTTTGAACATATGAATCAAATTAGGTCAAGAGCCATCTCTCTAATGCAAACATATGAATCAAATTGGGTCAAGAGCCATCTCTCTAATGCAAACATATGAATCAAGTTAGGTCAAGAGCAAGCGCCTTTATGGTATCACATAAACCGAGTTTTTATGGTTAAATTAAGCCCTCTAATGGTATAATATACTTAAATCTTACTAAGGAGGTAGACCAATGTCAGACGACAAGATTATAGACTTTGGATCTTTTCAAAATAAGGTCAAGGATTCAGATGTAGATAAATTAGAAGAATATATGTATTCAATGTATACTAAGGTATCTAGTGGTGGTATGAGTCCCCTAGATTTTTCCAAGAGTATCAATGAATTTATGAAGAAGAACAATATTTCAGTGGAGAAATTCGGACAGATGCAGGAGAAGCTCTTGGAGAGGTATGGATTTGATCCAAAGAATATTGAGGAAGATATGAAGAGGATGGGCATTGATATGAATGAGAGTGCCTATATAATAAATAATAATGATAAGGAAGGGGCCTACAGTGTTAGGGATTTTGGTGACAAGCTGGCCTTTTTCGAGAGATATGCTGGTCTTGAGGAGAAGACTATCATGTACTATTTATTGGACAATGGAGTCAACAAGGTAAAATTCATCATGGATGGGGATATTTTGACCCTTGTCAGTGAGAAGAAGATAGATCTATCAGATCCGGATGTAAATACCTTTATAGCTGGATACAGGCAGGCCAACAAGGAAAAAATCAAGGTAGTGATATGTGAGGCAACGAATTCTTATGACTATTTCTAGACATGATATGGATATAAATTTTGCAGAGGATACTTTGAGGGTTTGTGAATCAAAGTCTGAGAACGGCGATATGCCAGGTAATCAATGTGAACCTGATACTGGAGGTATGACGAGTGATAGTACATTGGGTCTGCCAGAAAACTTTTTAAAAGAAATGAAGGAAATCCTAGGTGACGAATATTGGGATTTTCTGAATTCATATAGGGATGAGAAAACATCTGCTATTAGAGTTAATACATTGAAGATGCCGGTGGAAAGGTTCAAGGATTTGGACCTTTTTAATATTGATTTTGACAGGGATAGGATTACTTGGGCGAATGAAGCTTATTATATATCTGCTGACCAATACCCTGGCAGAAATCCACTTCACGATGCAGGGGCCTATTATATTCAGGAGCCGTCTGCCATGAGTGTGGTTGGTCAGACTCAAATAAATGAGGGTGATAGGATTTTGGACCTTTGTGCTGCACCAGGTGGCAAGTCTACGTATATACTTTCCAAGCTGAACCATACAGGACTTTTGGTTTCAAATGAGATAAATCAAGGCAGGGTCAAGGCCCTAGGCGAAAATTTGGAAAGATTTGGTGCTATAAATTCTGTTATAACTAATTCAGATTCGAGTCAATTATTAACGTTTTTTAAAGGTTTCTTTGATAAGATATTTATAGATGCACCATGCTCTGGTCAGGGAATGTTCAGAAAGGACGATTTTGCGATTGCAAACTGGTCTCAGGCCAAGGTTGACGAGTGTGCTAGTATCCAGACCCAGATTATCAGGGATTCCTATGATATGTTGAGGGATGGAGGTATGCTCATATATTCTACCTGTACCTTTACCAGGAAGGAAAATGAGGACATAGTCGAAGCTTTTCTAGCCGACTACTCGGATGCCAGCCTAGTAGATATGCACAGGTTTTGGCCCCACAAGGATAGGGGTGAAGGACATTTTTGTGCTAGGATAGTCAAAACTAATCTCGGTGTAGTTGATTCTGAATATAGGGGGTTGGACTCGTCAATTGGCGAGGATGGCACCAATAAGGATGAGGCTCAGATTAAGGTGAAAAAATCAAAGAAAAAGAAGCAGTCAAAGGGAAGACCTGACAAAAAAACATCTGCTAATATTCATTTGTTTGATGATTTTTCGTCTAATTATTTGACAGCAGGTGGTTTGACCCAGCTACTTGGTGGTGGAATGATTGCCAGAGATGATAGGCTGTACTATCAACCTCTTGATATGGACCTAAAGGGATTAAAGGTCTTGAGGTCAGGTCTATTTATTGGAGAATTCAAGAAAAATAGGTTTGAACCAGCCCATTCCTTGGCTATGGCTATGAGGCCTAGTGATGCCAAGTATAGCATTGATTTTGCCTATGATTCTGATGAGGTCAGCGCCTATTTGAGGGGAGAATCGATTACTACATCCCAGTCTAGAGGTTGGGTTCTAGTAACTGTAGAAGGTGTGTCCCTAGGATGGGGCAAGGAGTCAAATGGGGTTCTCAAAAATAAGTACCCAAAGGGACTTAGGAGGTAGATAGACTAGAATAATGAATTCTAGTAACTAATAAATTTATAGGACTAATTAAGGATTGCAGATAATAAATTTTCAGTTTTAGTTAGGGTTGAGGAAGGAGACTAAATTGAGTCGAGTAAAGAAAAAAGGATTTTTCCATGAAGTTAAAGAAATTATTAAAGTTTTCCTGATGGCAGCAGTTTTGGCTGTGATTATAGTTCAGGTTATCAGGCCAACTAGGGTAGATGGTCTATCAATGTACCCAACCCTTGAAAATAGTGACTATTTGATAATAAATAGGGTCAGCAGGTTTACCGGTGTCAAGAGGGGGGATATAGTTGTATTTGACAGTTATATGCCTATCAATACACTTACAACACAGGAAAAGGGAATAGCTAAGAAGCTGATGGATTTTATTTTACAAGATGACAGTACTACCAAAGACTTGGTGAAGAGGGTAATAGCTGTAGGTGGTGACCATATCTCCATAAAGGATGGGGTTGTCAAGGTAAATGATAAGGTCCTAAACGAGGACTATATTTCTAAGGATAATTATACAGACGGCAATATAGATGCTGTTGTACCAGAGGGTAAACTTTTTTGCATGGGTGACAATAGGAGGAATAGTTTAGATAGTAGGTATTCAGAGGTAGGCTTTGTGCCAGAGTCTAGACTAGTTGGAAACGTGTTGGTTAGACTATTTCCTTTGCAAAACATAGGAAGAGTAAAATAGTTATTTGAAATTCAAGGGGTTTGTCTCCTTGAATTTTGTCGTAGTATGAAGGGATAGATCATATGAAGAGTTTAAGTATTAGAGTTGACGGCAGGGAAATTAAAATTCCAGATAGTAAGGTTAGGTTGGACAAATTGGCAGAAATGTTGAAGGACGACTATCAGGGACATATATGTATGGCTAAAATAAAAAATAAATATCATGATCTCAACTATGTGATACATACTGACGAGGATGTCCACCTAGTGGATACCACTAGTGAGGATGGCAGACGATTATACTTTAGGGTTTTGTCTTTTCTATTGGTAGTTGCTTGTAGGGATGTATTTGATAATTGTAAGGTATTTATAAAGCATTCTATTGCCGGTGGCTTATACTGTACATTGAGGATGCCAAAGGATTTGACTGATGGAGATGTTGAAGTTTTGAAGGCCAAGATGCAGGAATATATTGATAAGGACTATAAAATCACCTGCCACTATATGCCAAATGACCAGGCCATTGACAAGTTTGAAGAGGTCAAGAGGTTTGACAAGTCCAATCTTTTGAAATACAGGGATGATGATTTGACCAAGGTATATGAGTGTAATGGCTACTTTGATTATTTTTATGGTCATATGTTCCCATCAACTTCTTATATCAAAGATTTTGACCTAGTAAGGATGGGTGATGGTTTGGTAATTCAGGGACCGGACAAGGGTATCAGGGGAAAGATGTCCAAGTTCAAGGCCTTGCCCAAGCTATCTGATATATATAGGGAGTCAGAACAGTGGTCTAGGACTCTTGGTATAGAGACTGTAGTTGACCTAAATGAAATCATAGAAAATAAGGAATACGGCGAGATGATAAGGACTGTTGAGGCCCTTCATGAAAAGAAGATAGCAGAGATAGCAGATATGATAGTCCAGAGAAATAGCAAGCTAATATTGATAGCGGCCCCTTCTTCATCAGGTAAGACTAGCTTTGCCCATAGGTTGTCTACACAATTGAGGGTGAATGGCTTGACACCGCTGCCTATATCCCTTGATGATTATTTTGTAGATAGAGAGCATACACCTAAAGATGAAAATGGTGAGTATGACTTTGAGTCAATAGATGCTATTGATATAGACCAGTTTAATAAGGACCTAAATGACTTATTGAATGGTAAGGAAATTGTAAAAATTAAATTTGACTTTATGACTGGTTCAAGAGTTTACACAGACAAGAAGTTGAAGTTAGAGGAAAATCATCCTATAATTTTAGAGGGAATCCATGGCTTGAATCCAAATTTAACAAAGGCCATATCTGATGACTTGAAGTTCAAGATATACTTGAGTGTTATAACTCAGATAAATTTAGATGACCATAATAGGATACCAACGACTGATTTTAGGTTGATAAGGAGAATGGTTAGAGACCATCAATTTAGGAATTCCAGTGCTGAGAGGACTCTTGAGAAGTGGGCATCTGTCAGAAGAGGGGAAGAAAGAAATATATTCCCATACCAGGAAGAGGCAGATGTTATGTTTAATTCTGCTAGCGTATATGAATTATCGGTTCTAAAACCAAGGACTATAAAGTTGTTAAGGCAGGTTGATGAAGATTCCAATCATTATTTGGATGCCTTGAGACTGAGGAAGTTTTTACAGTATTTTAACCAGATAGATGATACAGGAGACATAGGTCCGACATCTATAATTAGGGAATTTATAGGTGGTAGTAGGATAGTCGACTAGAGGAGAAAAAATGGCAAGAAAGAAAACGAAAAAGGAAACAATAGATATATTAGATCTCCTGATGGACCAGCATCCTGATGCCCATTGTGAATTGGTGCATACATCGGCCTTTGAGCTCTTGATTGCGACTATACTATCGGCCCAGTGTACGGATGTCAGGGTAAATATGGTCACAGAGGTCATGTTTAAAAAATACAATCAACCACAGGACTTTAAAAATCTTAGCATAGGCCAAATAGAGGACATGATCAAGACCTGTGGCCTATACAAGAGCAAGGCCAAGAAGATAAAGGAGACATCGTCCATAATAGTTGATGTCTATGGGGGCCAGGTGCCAGACACCTTAGAAGAATTGATAAAACTACCAGGTGTAGGCAGAAAGACTGCTGGAGTGGTCTTGAGCAATGCCTTTGGAGTACCTGCCATAGCTGTAGATACCCATGTGTTTAGGGTTAGCAATAGGATAGGTATAGTCAAGGAGTCTACACCTGAAAAGACTGAATTTGCCCTTATGAAGGCCATTCCCAAGGATAGGTGGACTCATTCACACCATCTTTTGATATTCCATGGTAGAAGGGTCTGCAAGGCTAGAAAACCAGAGTGCGACAAGTGTTATATCAGCCATATGTGCAATTATTTATAGTAAGTATAGTAAGGAAGGGAGATGATATTATGGCTATCAATGTAGTGCTTGTTGAGCCAGAAATACCACATAATACAGGTAACATAATCAGGACCTGTGCGAATACAGGAGCGGTACTCCACCTAGTTAGACCGCTAGGATTTTCTTTGGATGACAAGCACCTAAAGAGGTGTGGGCTAGATTATTGGGATATAGCTGATATACAATATTATGATAGCTTTGAAGAGGTCCAGGAAAAGAATAAGGGGGCCAAGTTCTTCTATTCAACAATTAATGGTCAGCAAAATCATACAGAGGTCAAGTATGAAGACGGGTGCTTTTTAGTTTTTGGTAAGGAAACGAAGGGCTTACCTAAGGACCTAATAAGAGATAATATGGATACTTGCATCAGGATACCTATGAGAGGTATAGAAGGTGCCAGATGTCTTAATTTATCCAATTCAGTTGCTATAGTTGTATATGAGGCTATGAGGCAGTTGGAATTTGATGGCTTGATCTAGAGTTTATTTAAGGTTTGGTAATAATTTATGGAGGAAAGTATGAACAAGATAAAGATAGTCTGTGATAGTTTATCTGATATGACCCAGGACTATTTAGACTTATATAATATTGATATGCTACCACTTAGTGTCATAATTGATGGTGTTGAATATAAGGATAGGGTTGACATAGATGGAGAAAAGTTTTATCAGCTCTTGAGGAATGAAGGAGTGATACCAAAGACTTCTCAGGTCACATTTGGAGCCTTTTACGAAAACTTCAAAAAGCATTGTGAAGCAGGATATGATGTCTTGTATATATCTGCTGCAGCCAGTGCTACTGGAACCTACCAGAGTGCCCTTTTAGCCAAGGCAGAGTTGGAAGAAATTTATGACAGCAAGATTAGGGTTGTAGATTCTAATACCCTTTGCTTTACCATATCAATTCTGATCATCAGGGCCTGCCAGCTGAGAGAAGAGGGTAAGTCTATAGATGAAATAGTGGACCATATAGAGTCTGTGAAGGACATGGCTTATGGATGTTTTTTATGTGATGACCTCTTATACCTTAGCAAGGGTGGTAGAATATCTGGTACCAAGGCTACTATAGGTACAGTTTTGGGCATAAAACCACTTTGCATATTAAAGGATGGTATAGTTGATAATGTAGGTGTTGCCAGGGGCAAAAAGAATGTAGCTATCAAGCTAGTGGATATAGCCAAGGAAAATGGAATATCTAGTCTAGAAGGTAGGACAGTATATATAGGATATTCTGATGACCTAAAAGAAAGAGATAGGTTGGAAGAAGTCATAAAAAGGGAGTTAAATCCTTCAGAAATAAGGTACTTTATGATTGGGTGTGGAATTGGAACCCATGGAGGACCAGGAACAACAGGATTTATTTGTTGGAAGGATGGCGCAAAAGATTTATTATAGGAATTATAATTTGGTCTATCTTATATATGGACCATTAATAAGGGGACCAGCATTCTTGGAAGAAAAAATGAATGCTGGCCCCCTTTTTGTGGTCTGGATTTTAGAAATCAAATCTAGGCCTTATTGTCATATTGATTTGTCGATACTGTCATAGAGTAGTCTAAAGTATTTCCAATAACCTTATAATAAACTCCCAGACCCTGGCTACAGAGTCTACTTCTACATGCTCCTGAGGAGTATGTACATTGTACATATTTGGTCCTATAGAAATGGCTTCAGCCTTGTGTCTTAGTTTGTTGAGCAAGATACCACATTCTAGGCCACAGTGCATGACTACTACATTTGCTTCCTTGCCAAAAGCTTCCTCGTAGGCTCCTATAGCCAGCTCTTCTAGCTTGGATTTTTTGTTATGCTCCCAGGCTGGATACTCTGAAGAAAATACCAGTTCAGCGCCAACCAGACCTGCCAGTCTAGTCATAATAGTCTTGACATAGTCCTTTTTGGAGTCCACTGAAGACCTTATAAGGCTGATAAATTCTATATTCTGCTTATCTTCGTTGACTATAGCAAAGTTTGAAGATGTTTCCACCATATCTAGGTCTAGTGCTCTTGATATAATGCCATTTGGTATCAGGCTAAGTAGGTCGACTATCTTATTCTTGCAATCGTCTGTAAATACCTTGAAATCAGTAGGTGCAGACCTTCTTAATTCTATTTTTAGCTTAGGGTCGGTAGGGTAGAATTCCTTTTGTATCTTGGCTGATAGCTTTTGAATCTCTCTAACAAGACCTTCTAGGTCTTCATTTCTAATAGATAGGACAGCTTCACATTTTCTAGGTATAGCATTTCTCTTGGAGCCACCATTGATGTTGAATAGGTCGTAGTCATAACTGATGGAACTCAATATCCTGCCCATGATTACATTGGCATTGGCCCTCTGCTTGTCTATGTCCATGCCTGAATGTCCACCAAATAAACCCTTGATATTGATTTCTAGGGCTAGATTTGTAGGTATTGCAGGCTTGTATTCCTTTCTAAGGACTATGCTAGCATTGACAGCACCGGCGCAACCAACTAGGATAGAATCCTCTTCTTCAGCATCAAGGTTCAAGATATATGTAGACTCTAGGTCTGACATATCTAGCTTGTTGACACCTACTAGACCAATTTCCTCATCTACCGTAAATACACATTCAAGGTTTGGGTGTGAAATATCCTCACTCTCCAAAATAGCCATCATATATGCGACACCCATACCGTCATCGGCACCAAGAGTAGTCTGGTTGGCTTTTAAGCTATTACCTTCTAGTATTAAATCGATTGGATCCTTGTAAAAGTCGTGGTCCACTAAATCACTAGCTTCTGGCACCATGTCCATATGGGCCTGCAGCATAAGCGTAGACGCATCAGTCCTGCCATTAGTTGCCGGCTTTTTTACAATTAAATTTTTGTAGCTATCCTGGTAGGTATCTAGACCTAGGCTCTTGGCAAAATTCATAATATAATCGCTGATAGCTCCCTCGTGACCGGATGGTCTAGGGATTCTTGAGATACATTCAAAATTCTTAAAAACCAGTTCTGGAAATAAACCTTCTGTTACATACTTCATCTCAAAGCACCTCCCCAAGTAATATAATTCCAAATTAAATCTTTACATATATTATAACATGGTTAGAGGCCTATGTGGTATAATATTGTGGATAGAAATTAAAGTATACATCAAAGTATCGAAAAGGATGGTGAATATGGAAGCAAAGTTTTATAAGGCACTAGAATTAAATAAGATAATAGATATGCTAAAGGCCAAGGCTACATCTAGTCTAGGTCTTTCAATGATAGAAAAATTGAGACCAATGTCAGATTTCGAGGAGGTAAGGACGGCCCAAGAGGAAACTACTGAGGCCCAGTCAATACTCATAAACAGGGGGCATGTTCCACTAGAGGGAATCCACGACATATCAGACAAGGCCAAGAGAGCAGATCTAGGTGCAGTCTTGGATCCTAAGAGTTTACTAGATATAGGTGATACTATGAGGGCTACTAGGATACTGAGCAATACACTTAGTAGCAATATCAAGAAGGAAACATTTGGTAATTCAGAGACTTCAGTGGATGAAGAGGAAGAGGGTATCAAGTATCCAATAATCCAGAGCCTTGCGACATCTCTCTACATACATAAGGAGATTGAAGATGAGATATTCAATGCGATTATAAGTGAGTTGGAGATAGCCGATTCTGCATCGGCAGAACTCAGGACTATCAGGAGAAGGATCCTGCAAAAGAACCAATCTATCAGGTCCAAGTTAAACGCTATAATTTCGTCATCTACATACCAAAAATACCTCCAGGATGCAATTATATCTATGAGGGGGGATAGGTTTGTAGTGCCAGTCAAGGCTGAGTACAGGTCTATGGTGGCTGGTATCATTCATGACCAGTCTTCATCAGGGGCTACATTGTTTATAGAGCCTATGACTATTGTAGAGATGAATAATGACCTGAGGCAGCTAAGGCTCCAGGAAAAAGAGGAGCTAGAAAGGATCCTAGCTAACCTATCAGATATGGTAGGTCAGGTCAGCAGGGAGCTTATATCCAACCAGGAAATCCTATCCAAGTTGGACTTTGCCTTTGCCAAGGGAAAATTATCTATAGATATGAAGGCAACCGAACCAAGCTTGAACCGAGATAAATTAGTGAAAATAGTTGCTGGTAGGCACCCCCTACTGGATAGAAAATCAGTTGTAGCCAATGATATTGTCCTAGGAGGAGACTATTCTACCCTATTGATAACGGGTCCAAATACTGGTGGTAAGACTGTAACTATCAAGACTCTAGGTCTTTTTGCCTTGATGACCCAGTGTGGACTCCACCTATCAGCCAACTACGGAACTAGTATGTGTGTATTTGACCAGATTTTTGCAGATATAGGTGACGACCAGAGTATAGAGCAGAACCTATCTACCTTCTCATCCCATATGACTAGGATAGTGGACATAGTGGACCAGGTAACGGACCAGTCCTTAGTAATATTTGACGAATTGGGTGCGGGTACAGACCCAGAGGAAGGGGCTGCCCTGGCAATAGCAATCTTGGAAAATATCAGGTATTCAGGGGCATCCTGTATAGCGACTACCCACTATAGCGAATTGAAAAAGTATGCCCTAGCCAAGAAGGATGTAGAAAATGCTGCAGTAGAATTTGATATGGAGACTCTGTCTCCAACCTATAGACTCTTGATAGGGGTACCAGGTAAGTCAAATGCATTTGAAATATCTAGAAAGCTAGGCCTGAGCGAGTACATCATAGACCAGGCCAAGAACTTCTTGACTAACGATGATATAGAGATAGAGGAAGTCCTACAAAATGTAGAAAAGAGTAGAATCAGGATCCAGGAAGAACTAGAAAGGGCCCAGAGGTATAGACAGGAAATAGAGGATATGAAGCTGGACTACCAGACCAAGCTAGAAAAGCTAGACCAGTCAAAGGCCAAGGTCCTAGAAAAGGCCAGAAGCCAAGCATTTTCTATAGTTAGGCAGGTCAAGGAAGATACTGATGCCATGATCAAGGAAATCAGAAGGGCTGATAGGTTGAGAGATAGCAGGGACAAGGACCGTAGACTAGAGGAAATCAGAAAAGAAATCAGCCAGTCAATGGGCAAGCTCCAGCCAAGTGTTGAGAGTATGGTGGTGCCAAAATATGCCCCTAAGGAAATCAAGAGCCTAAAGCCTGGAACAGATGTAAACATTATAACCCTAAGACAGGACGGTACTGTAATATCTGCTGACGACAAGAAGAAAGAAGCCCTAGTTCAGGTTGGTATCATGAAGATGAGCCTACCATACAAGTCCCTAAAACTCATATCCAAGAAGGAAAAATCTACCGTGACTAAGACTACGAGACAGGTCATAAATTCTAAGTCAGGTAGTGTAGAGAGGAAGGTAGACCTAAGGGGTATGAATCTTGAAGAGGCTACTATGGCAGTTGAAAAATACCTGGATGACGCCTGTATGGCAGGACACGAGGAAGTGACAGTCATTCATGGTATAGGGACAGGTATCCTGAAAAAAGGCATGACAGAACTTCTCAAAAAGAACCCACATGTTAAGACCATGAGGCCAGGACAATATGGTGAAGGTGGGGCAGGAGTAACTATAGTAACAGTCAAGTAATGAGGAAGAAATATAGTAGGTGATCATCAATAAAATACCACTTAAAGTATTGAAAAAATCAAAAAAATGGTATATCATATAATACTGAAGAATGCAGAATAATTATACGACTATAGATAGTACATGGGAGGAAAAATAATGGCAGATTTTAAGAAACTGATATCCGAGTCTATCAAATCTCAAATATCAGATTTGACGGTTGAAGAGATAAGAGCCCTAATAGAAGTACCACCAAACAAGGATATGGGTGACTATGCCTTCCCTTGTTTTAAATTAGCTAGGATATTTAGAAAGGCTCCAAATGTAATAGCAGAGGACCTGGCAGGGAAAATCCAGCCAACAGATGACATAAATAGAGTAATAAACCTAGGAGGCTATGTCAACTTCTTTGTCAACAAGGAAAGCCTAGCCAAGAAGGTAATCAAGCAAATATTTAATGAAAAAGAAAATTATGGTAAGAGTGAGTTTGGTAAGGGGAAAACTGTAGTGGTAGAATTTTCTTCTCCAAATATAGCCAAGCCATTCCACATTGGTCATGTAAGGACTACTGTGATAGGTAATGCCCTAAGTAAGCTATACCAGTCACAGGGATATAATGTAGTAAAGCTTAATCACCTAGGAGATTACGGTACTCAGTTTGGTAAGTTGATAGTAGCCTACAAGTTATGGGGAGATAAGCAGACAGTAGAGAATGACCCAATAAAGGAACTACTGAAATTATACGTGAGATTTCACGACGAAGCGGATTCTAAGCCAGAAATGGAAGACGAAGCCAGGTCATGGTTTACCAAGTTGGAAAATGGTGACCCAGAAGCAATAGAGCTATGGCAGTGGTTTAGGGATGAAAGTTTAAAGGAATTTGAAAAAGTATATAAGTTATTGGATATAGATTTTGATTCATATGCAGGAGAATCTTTCTACTCAGACAAGATGCCAGCAGTAATCAAGGAATTAGAAGACAAGAACCTACTAGTAGAATCTGACGGTGCCATGATAGTAGACCTAGAGGATAGCAAATTGCCACCAGCCCTAATACAGAAGAGGGATGGTTCTACACTTTACCTAACTAGGGACTTAGCATCAGCCTTCTACAGAAAGAAGACATATGATTTTGACAAGTCCATATATGTAGTTGGTTCTCAGCAAGAGCTCCACTTCAAACAGGTATTTAACGTTATCAAGAAGATGGGATATGACTGGTACCAAGATATGGTGCACGTTCAGTTTGGTATGGTTGCCTTAGAAGAGGGCACAATGTCAACTAGAAAGGGAAGGGTAGTCTTCCTAGAAGACGTCCTAAACCAGGCAATAGATAGGACTAGAGAGATAATAGAAGAGAAAAATCCAGAGGCAGGTAATATAGATGAAGTAGCCAAGGCGGTAGGAGTGGGAGCTGTGGTGTTCCAGGAATTATCAAACAGTAGGATTAAGGACTACACATTCTCATGGGCTAGGACACTTAGCTTTGAAGGTGAAACAGGACCATATGTCCAGTATACACATGCTAGGTGCTGTGCTGTACTTAGAAAGGCTGGTCAGTCGGTTAGTTCAGATATCAACTATGAACTCCTTTCTGATCCGGATGCAGCAGATGTCCTAAGCGTATTGGAGACATTCAACAAGAGTATAATGACTGCCATGAAGAAAAATGAGCCACATATAGTGACTAGGTTTGTATTAGACCTAGCTCAGGCCTTCAACAAGTTTTACCACAACAGCCCAATCTTGGTTGATGACGCAGACTTGAAGGCAGCAAGATTGGCCCTAGTAGAAGCTACTAGACAGACAATTGAAAATACATTAAAGCTTTTGGGAATGAAAGCACCTCAGAAGATGTAGGATGTAAACATCCTATACAGGCTTAAAATAGTGGACTGTTCTCAAATAGGATGGTTTACAGTGATAGAAGCCTTAAATGAGTAAATCAATCATTGTTGATTTAAATAAAATTTTAGGAGGTATTATAAAATGACTACTTTTATAATTGGACTAATTATACTAATAGGTGGTGGCTTAGCCTATGGTAAAGTCTGTGAAAAAGTCTTTGGACCAGATGACAGACCAACACCAGCTAATAGTATAAACGACGGTGTAGACTATGTTCCTATGAAGAAGAGCAAGAATGCACTAATTGAATTACTTAATATAGCAGGTACAGGCCCAATTCTTGGACCTATCCAGGGTATATTATTTGGACCTATAGCATTCCTATTGATACCAATAGGTTGTGTTCTAGGTGGAGCAATGCACGACTACTTCTCAGGTATGATTTCTATCAGAAGTAATGGTAAGCAGATGCCAGCACTTATTCAGGACCACCTAGGTGGCAAGGTTTACAAGATATACAACATCTTTGTAATCGTGCTAATGATCCTAGTTGGTGCCGTATTTATTTATACACCAGGGGACCTAGTTGTAGCTAGTTTATTAGGTCAGAAAGCTATCAGTACAAACCCAGTAGTTTGGATAGTATACGCTGTTATATTCTTCTACTACTTGGCAGCAACACTATTCCCAATAGACAAGATTATTGGTAGAGTCTATCCAATATTCGGTGCAATCCTATTGTTATCAGCAGTTGGTATATTCTTCGGTCTATTTGTCAAGGGATACCACTTAGACAATGTAACTGCAGCTAACTGGATGGGAATACATCCAAAGGGAACTCCATTACTACCAGTATTTTTCGTAACAGTTGCATGTGGTATAGTATCAGGATTCCACTCAACTCAGGCTACACTAATTGGTAGATCAGTATCTGATGAAAGGGAAGGTAGAAGAACTTTCTACGACATGATGATACTAGAAGGTTTCATTGCCATGATATGGGCAGCAGCAGCTATGGGTATTTACTACAAGGGTGTACCAGCAGAACTAGTTGGTAAGCCGGCAATTATAGGCCTAGTGGCTAATGATATGCTAGGTAGCATAGGTGGTCTAATTGCCGTAATCGGCGTAATAGTATTACCTATTACATCAGGAGATACAGCACTTAGAGCAGCTAGATTGATGATAGCAGATGCTATAGGATATGACCAGTCAAAGGCTAAGAATAGAGTAACTCTATCAATCTGTATATTTGTACCAGTTATAGCAATCCTAGTATTTGCCAAGCTAAATGCAGAAGGATTCAATGTATTATGGCAGTACTTTGCATGGGCTAACCAGACTATAGCAGTATTCGCCTTTGCTATGATTTCATTGTACTTGTTCAAGTTAAAGAAACCATATATGATTAGTTTGATACCAGGTATGTTCTACACATATATCATATCTGCCTATTTACTAAGTGCCAAGATAGGTTTCAATTTGCCACTAAATGTTGCCAATATAGCAGGTATAGTGATAGCATTTATATATGCTTACCTAGTAATTAGAGCAGGTAAGAAGGCTTTATCAAATTCAGATAAGCTAGCAGCATAGTTTTGAATATATTTGATTAATATTAGTAGACCTTGTCAGTGGGTCCCCAGTGGACTTACTTGACAGGGTCTATTTTTGTGTAAAGTAGTTAAGTAGAAATAAGTCCCTAAATAAAAATAAGAAATCTATTTTTGCAATAAAACTCCAATAACAAGCACATTTTTGCAAAAAATACCAATAAGTTCTATATTTTTGGGATATTTATATTGAAAATAGGTATACATAAAGTATATAATAGGGTTAAATGTAATTTTGCATATTGAAAGGAGTTAAGATATGAGTAAAATTGATGATAAGATAGATGAAATAGAAACACTTGAGTCAGACTTGGACGAGAACCAGACTAGTGATCAAGAAGTGATAAAATTTAGAGAACAAACAGAGATGCCAATGATTCCGCTAAGAGGAATATCAATATCTCCATGTATTCTTCAGTCTTTTGATATAGGAAGACTAAATTCAATTGAGAGTTTTGAACTATCCATGCTAAATGATGAAAAGATATTTTTAGTAAGCCAAATGGATTCAACTGTTGAAAACCCTACAATTGATGATATATATACCATAGGTACAGTCTGCAGTATCAAGCAGGTAATTAGGACATCAGACACTTCTATCAGGGTCTTGGTAGAGGGTATTGAAAGGGCTAGATTAGAGTCTATGAAGATAGATGAAAATGATGCCTGGATAGGTGAGATTACACCAATAGAGTTTGATGAAGAAAAATTTACAAAAGAACAGAAAAATACACTGGAGGCATATTCTAGAAGACTCTTGAGAGGATTTGAAGAGTACCTTAGTATAGCAGCCGATGTGCCTACAGATGCTGCCATGGACCTATCAGATGCTGAAGGATATTCTATGATAGTTGATATAGTTGCATCTAGCCTCTTTTTGAAGTTTAGTGACAGGCAGAAGGTACTGGTTACCCTAGATATAGAAGAGAGGATGAGACTCTTGTATGACTACCTCTTGGAGGAGTTAGAGGTAATCAAGATTGACAAGAAGATCACCACTAATGTTAGAAAGCAGATGAACAAGATTCAAAAGGATTACTACCTTAGGGAACAGTTGAAGGCTATTCAAAAGGAGCTAGGTGATATCAGTGATGATGTACAGGAAAAAGAGTATAGGGATAAGTTAGACGAGCTAAAAATTCCTGAGGAAACACGTGAGAAGATTGAGAAGGAAATTGAAAAACTTGAGAGGACTCCTTCTAATTCACCTGACTACAATATTTTAAAGAACTACCTAGACACTATATTCTCACTTCCATGGAATAAGGAGTCTAGGAACAGGTTTGACATAAACAAGTCTGAAAAAATACTAAACGAAGACCACTATGGCTTGGATGATGTTAAGGACAGGATTCTTGAGTACTTGGCAGTCAGAAAGCAGTCAAAGAATATGAAGGCACCGATTATATGCCTAGCAGGACCTCCAGGTGTAGGTAAGACTTCTATAGCCAAGTCAGTTGCCAGAGCAATTGGTAGACCTTTTATAAGGATATCACTTGGTGGTGTCAGGGATGAGGCTGAGATTAGGGGTCATAGAAGGACCTATATAGGGGCCATTCCAGGTAGAATTATAAATGCCATGAAGGAAGCCAAGGCCAAAAACCCAGTTATACTATTAGACGAAATCGACAAAATGTCTAGTGATTTCAAGGGTGACCCAACATCTGCCATGCTAGAGGTACTGGATCCAGAGCAGAACAAGTACTTTGTAGACCACTATTTAGAGCTGCCATTTGACCTGTCAAAGGTAATGTTTATTACAACTGCCAACGACCTAAGGCAGATACCTAGACCATTACTTGATAGGATGGAAGTAATAGATATTGAAGGATATATAGAAGAAGAAAAACTCGAAATAGTTAAGAGATACATATTGAAAAAACAGATCAAAGAAAATGGTCTTCATAAGGATTTTATAACTATTGACGATGAAGTAATCAAGTTTATCATTAGTAGGTATACTAGAGAGTCCGGTGTCAGACAGCTAGAGCGTACAATTGCTAAATTGTGTAGAAAGGTAGTCAAGGAGATGGTGGGTAATCCTGATATGGAACCTATAAACTTGAATAGGGAAAAGGTCGTAGAATACCTAGGTACTGAAAAGTTTAAGGAAGACCCACTAGACCTAAATCCTCAGGTTGGTGTAGTAAATGGACTAGCCTGGACAGCTGTAGGTGGAGTAACTCTAGAGGTAGAGGTCAGTGCCCTACCAGGTAAGGGTGGAATAGTCCTTACAGGTATGATGGGAGATGTAATGAAGGAGTCAGCTAGGACGGGTATTTCATATATCAGGTCTATAGCAGACAAGCTAGGAATACCAGCAGATTTTTATAAGGACCAGGATATACACATCCATATACCAGAGGGGGCAACTCCAAAGGATGGTCCATCAGCAGGTATAACAATGACCCTAGCTACAATATCAGCCCTAACAGACAGACCAGTTCCAGGAAATATAGCCATGACGGGTGAAATCACCCTACGTGGCAGGGTCTTGCCAGTTGGTGGCGTCAGGGAAAAGGTCCTAGCTGCCTATAGGATGGGTATCAGAAAGATACTACTACCTAAGGATTGCAAGGCTGATATTGACAAGATACCAGAAAATGTAAGGCAAGATATAGAATTTGTGCTAGTAGAGACTATGGACCAAGTAATTGACATAGCCTTGATGGATAAAGAATAGGTTGGTGCTATGGCTAAGAATAATACTAAGAAAAAGAACAACAAAAAAACAATGACTAATCCTCCTCATTATTACAAGAGTCGCCAGAGCGAGGTTCCGACTGAGGCAATAATGAAGATTAAGAGTGCAGAGATTACCATGAGTGCAGTCAACAAGAGCCAGTATCCTGCAGAGGGCATACCAGAGATTGCTCTAGCAGGTAGGTCAAATGTTGGAAAATCATCCCTGATAAATGGTCTTCTAAATAGGAGGACCTTTGCCAGGACATCCTCAACACCAGGTAAGACAAGAACTATAAACTTTTACCTTATAAATAATGAGTTCTACTTTGTAGACCTGCCAGGATATGGATATGCAAAAGTATCCAAGACAGAAAAAGACAAGTGGGGCGGCATCATGGAGCGCTACCTAGAAGATAGGGAAGAACTATGCGCAATATTCCTATTGGTAGATGTCAGGCATGAGCCAACAGCAGACGACCAGATGATGTATGACTGGATCAAACACTTTGGCTATGACTGTGTAGTAGTAGCTACCAAGGCCGACAAGATCACAAGAGGTCAGTACCAAAAACACGAAGCCATGATCAGAAGAAGACTGAATATGGACAAGGACGATAAGCTAGTGATTACCTCATCATCTAAGAAAAATGGTCTGGAAGACCTTTGGGAGACAATAGTAGGCCAGTATGAAAAATATGGCTACCAGATTACTTATGAAAAAATGATATAAGGTCTGTACTAAGGAAATACAAGTAAATATAAGTAAATACAAGGAAATACAAGTAAATTCTTGTTTGTAACTTGGATTAGAATTAGTAATATCATATGTTTATTCGCTGAAAAATCGAACTCACGATGAATCGTGAACGATATTTTCTAACGCTCACTTCACATTGATATTACATAATTCTATCCAAATGTTACAATTCAAGAATTAGTCTGTATTTCCTTGATTTTTTAATTCGCAATTGATATACTGAAAATGAATAATTTTATAAAATACGTATAATGGAAATGTGTATTTTTAAGGAGATAATTATGGAGAAGAAAAAATGGATTTTTACAAACCAAATTATTGTTACAGTGCTCTTTGTAGTATTTTTTATTCGTAGTGCCTATATAAATAAAAATATTGAAAATTCTATATACACTATTCTTATATTTATAGTACTAACTATAGCTAACTGTGTTCATTATAGGAAAAGTATGTATAAGAATATAACCTCTAATGAAAAACATATTTCATAAATATATGGATAATACAAAAAGGAAATATTTGTTAGGACTTGCTAGCTAATAATTAGATAAAATTAAGTAATACCACCACGATGACGAGGAATAAAAAATCCAATTGCGTAGTAACTCTGGATTTTTCTGAGTCGAGTGTATGGTATTACAAATTTTAGTCTAGATTAGTGGCAAGTCCCCACAATAATTCAACGATATTTTTCTAAATTGCCCTTACGGGCTAATTTGAATTCGGTTCAATCATTACAATTTATTATTTTAACGTAATTCATCTGTAACATTAAATATATAAGGAACATTCCTATACATATCTTCAAAGTCAAATCCATATCCAACGACGAATTTATCCTCTATTGAAAATCCTACATAATCAGCTTCAAATTCCACCTGTCTTCTACTAGGTTTATCCAATAGTACGCAAGTCTTTAGACTCTTTGGATTTTTTCCTGCTATATGCTTGTAGACAAAGTCCATTGTGTTGGCTGTGTCTGCTATATCGTCCAGTAGTAGGACGTCGTATTGGCTAATGTCGTCTATCGTGATGTCGGCCTGGACCCTGACCCTACCACTTGAGTTTGTAGAGTTGCCGTAGCTAGATGTAGTCATAAAATTGACCCTCAATCTAGGTATATCGATGGCCCTGACTAGGTCTGCACAAAAGATAAAACTGCCCTTTAGTAGTGATATGACTAGCAGGTTTTTATCTTGATAATCTTTTTTGATTTCCTGGCCGAGTTCCTTGATTCTAGTCTGTAAGGCCTCTTGGTCGTACATTATTTCCCATTTTCTCTCTTCTATATCCATTGTAACCTCCACATTTATATTATTTTTCACGGTCGATATTACTGTTGATTAGTATGTTACTATTATATCATATTTTTTATTTACTGCGTAAATTGCAATATCAATTTGTACACTTTTTTGTCCTTCCTGCCAAAATATCAGAAC
>NZ_JRNB01000086.1 GCF_000758885.1 Peptostreptococcus sp. MV1
GTCAATCAGCAGAAAAGAGAAAGTTACACATCAGGCAATCGGACAAAGGAGGGATAGAATTTTAGAAAAACTGAGAAAGATTTTAGAAGATAAAATCTAAAAATAAGATGAAAGGCTATATAAAAAGTATTTAGCCTTTCATCTCTCCATTTCATTGCCCATATAAATTCGATAGTTTTTTCGTATCTTATAAAGCTCGTTCATAGTGGATTTTGAGGAAGAATACTCTTGCATAAGGGTGTTCTTTTCTTCTTGTAATTTATCAAGCTCAGCTAAAATATCCTTTGAATTTGGGAGCTTGGAATAAGATTTTTTAAGCTCTGAGAGAGCATTTTCATATAGGGTAATCTGAGCTTTGTACTCTTCAAAAAATGCCTTATCAGAAGGATTTGCTTTATATTCCTTGTAGTAGGCTCTATATTTTTTAACAGCATGAATTTGTTCCATCGTATCAGAAAGTAGCTGCATATCCTTATCAATTTCTTTGATTTTATCTTGTAAGGCTTGTCTTTCTTCAGCACTTTTTTTAATGTATTCATCAAGCTGCTTGACAGAATTAATGCCATGTTCTCTGATGAAAACAACTGACTCAGCCATTGTATTTAAGTTATGTTTTATTGCCCAATATTCATAGCCTCTGCTCTCTTTCACTTTGGCATTAGTATTCATATTGATAACATTTCCGATTCGTTTTTTGACAGGCGGAGCTTTAATAGATTGATTTTCTGTAAGACGCTCTTTTAATCTTTCTTCTGTATAATCTTCACCAATCGTCTTAGCTCTTGTAAATCTCTGCTTATCTTTTGGCTTAAAGGCAATGTGTTTGCCATGTTTTATTTCATAACCAAGTTCCGCCATTTTCTTTAGAAATTCTTCCCAATCATTAGAATGTTTTATTAAACGATCAATGTCAAATTGAAGCCTGCTTTTCCAAGAAGTACCTTTCTTAGATTGCTCATTTTCATACCATGACTTACCATTTGTTTTGTACTTTTTCTTATAGCTCTCGTAGAACTCGTCAATCACAGATAGGTTGTTTTCTTTGCATAGCTTATCGCTTTGATACCTGATCTGGTGGTAACTTCTTTTGTTAGACTGATAGCACTTGCCTGTTACCATATTTACATTATTGAATATGATATGATTGTGGATATGCCCTTTATCTATGTGGGTAGATAGGACATATTCGTACTCATCCTTTAATATCTTTTTACACAGTTCAAGACCGATTTGATGTGCCATTTCAGGACTTGCTTCTCCGGGTAAAAAGGATTGAATAAGGTGTCTTGCAAGAACAGTTCCGTTTGTGCCGGCATCATTTCTTGTTCTTAAAAACTGGGTATGAGCAGTTTCCTGATGACATTTATGAGTGCTTACTAAGATTTGCTCATCTGTTTTTTCTCCATTAATAATATATGAAATGGCAAGATTAAGGGTTGATTTTATAGGATGTATTTTTGTAATAGCCATAAGTTTTAATCACCTCCGGAAGTTCTGTTAAGAAGCAGGGAATGTATTTGCCACAACTCTTTTGAGAAATATTCAATCTGCTTTTTCATATCGTTTATATCGTCCTTATAGATTATGCCGGTGGAATTTACACGCTTTGCAATCTGATTGATGTTGCTTGTAGCGTTGGAAAGTAAGCCCTGTAAATCTCTAAACGGTTCTAAATCCACTTGATATATTTCCTTTTCTAAAACGCACTTGCGAATGAAATGGCTCATATTTTTGCATTTCGCAAGTTTTCTTTTCTCCTCAAAAAGAGCCTTTTCTTCTTCAGTTAATTTAATTTCAAGTCTTTCATTTCGCATTCTATTTGTCATAGATAAATCCTCCTTTGAATGTATTTCGGGTCTTAGGGTACACCCTAACAAGTTAAAAATTGATAAAAAAAGAAGCAGATCCCANAGGGCTGCTTCATCAATTTTTTCGTAAGTGTCCGTACACTTACTGTGCTTGCTACAAAAGAATGATTAGGGTAGCAAGCATTAAGCAAGTTTTGAATTTGTTATTAAATTATACCATAAGGACGCCATAATTTCCACATGTAACTTGACAAATATTGAATTTTGATTTATTATTAAATATATATTCAGTATTGGAACAGAAAGAGGTGTGATATGGCACAAGTATTAAAAGAAGAAGTTAGAAATAGAATACTCGAAGCAGCAGAAAAAGTATTTTATAAAAAGGATTATAGAGGTGCCAAATTAACAGAAATTGCAAAAGAAGCAGATATTCCTGTGGCACTAATTTATACCTATTTCAAAAATAAGGCAGTTTTGTTTGATGCAGTAGTAAGTTCTGTTTATATAAACTTCGAGTCAGCTTTTAATGAGGAAGAATCTTTGGAAAAAGGCTCTGCTTCTGAAAGGTTTGATGAGGTTGGAGAAAATTATATTCATGAACTTTTAAAAGAGCGTAAGAAGTTAATTATTTTAATGGATAAAAGCTCAGGTACAAAGCATACAGAAGCAAAACAAAAACTTATATCACAAATGCAGGTTCATATTGAAGTAAGTTTAAAAAGACAATCGAAACAGGAATATGATCCAATGCTTGCCCATATTTTAGCCAGTAACTTTACAGAGGGACTTCTTGAAATAGCAAGGCATTATCAAAGTGAAAAGTGGGCAAAAGATATGCTAAAACTTATTGCAAGGTGTTATTACAAGGGAGTGGAATCCCTATAATCAGCACAAAAAAATAGACTTTGCGTAATCAGCAAAGTCTTACTTTAAACCTTAATACTGAATTAAAATTCAATATTATTCAATTTTGAAAGGAGAGTTGTTCATGCCGGAAAAAGAATTAAGAAAAAAAGTGATTGGGAAAAACGGTTTATCCAATTCACTTCTTGCTTTAAAAATAGTATTTGATTTGATACCACAAATCTTACTCGTATATTTGATTAGTTCTTTAATTACAAACAATATTAACGAAGGTAATTTAAAGTATATATTTTTGGGAATCTTTATATCGTTTGTATTAAAAGGAGTGTTTTATTATTTTGCAACAAAGGTTGCCCATGAGAAAGCATACGAAAAATTAACAGAACTTAGGTTAGATATTATCGGTCATCTGAAAAAACTAAGTTTGGGATTCTTTAAAGAACATAATACAGGAGAGCTTACCAACATTGTCCAACATGATGTAGAACAAGTGGAAGTATATCTTGCTCATGGTCTCCCTGAAATAATGTCAGTTACACTTCTGCCTACCATTATTTTTGTAGCTATGATTTTTGTGGATTGGCGTCTTGCTCTTGGGATGATTGCCGGAGTTCCACTCATGTATTTGGTAAAAGTTCTTTCACAGAAAACAATGGATAAAAACTTTGCGATTTACTTCAATCATGAAAACAGAATGAGAGAAGAGCTAATGGAATATGTAAAAAATATTTCTGTGATTAAGGCTTTTGCTAAAGAAGAGGAAATTAGTGAAAGAACATTAAAAACGGCAAGAGAATATATTTACTGGGTTAAAAAGAGCATGGGGATGGTTACAATTCCAATGGGACTCATTGACATATTTATGGAAATTGGAGTGGTTATTGTCATGATTTTGGGAAGCATATTTCTTTATCATGGAAATATTACAACGCCTAATTTTATCCTTGCCATTATTTTATCGTCTGCTTTTACTGCTTCTATAAGTAAGACAGCTACATTGCAACATTTTTCTATTGTGTTTAAGGAAGCGTTAAAGGCGATAGGGAAAGTATTAACAGTTCCACTTCCAAACAAAAAGACAGAACAAGGTTTAGAATTTGGAAACATAGAATTTAAAGATGTGAATTTTGCATACGGAAAAGATAGCTTTGAGCTTAAAAATATCAATTTGAATTTTAAGAAAAATAGTTTGAACGCCTTTGTAGGAGCAAGCGGTTGTGGAAAGAGTACGGTATCTAATTTGCTTATGGGATTTTGGGATGCAGATGAAGGACAAATACTGATAAATGGAAAAGATATAAAAGAATATAGTCAAGAAAATATCTCAATGCTGATTGGTAGTGTGCAACAAGAAGTTATCCTTTTTGACTTAAGTATTTTTGAAAATATAGCAATTGGAAAACTAAATGCAACAAAAGAAGAAGTCATAGAAGCTGCTAAAAAAGCAAGATGCCATAATTTTATTTCAGCATTGCCAAATGGATATGAAACACGAGTAGGTGAAATGGGAGTTAAGTTATCCGGTGGAGAAAAACAAAGAATCTCTATAGCAAGAATGATACTGAAAAATGCACCGATTTTAATATTAGATGAAGCAATGGCGGCTGTTGATAGTGAAAATGAAAGACTTATCGGCGAAGCAATTGACGATTTAAGCAAGGATAAAACCATCATTACAATTGCTCATCATCTAAATACGATTAGAGATTCAGACCAAATTATTGTTATGGATAAGGGTGTTGTTCTTGATGCAGGAAGCCATGAAGAGCTGATGAAAAGATGTGATTTTTATAAGGATATGGTTGAAGCACAGAACAAGGTAGATAGATGGAATTTGAAAGAGGTGGTAACAGAAAATGTTTAGAGAAATGTTAAAACTACTTACAAAAACTGGCAAGAGAGATTTGATTATATCGAGTGTATTCTTTGCCCTTTATGGACTAAGCGCCATAGCTATGATTGTGATCGTATTTTCTATACTGTTCCAAATATTCGATGGAACGAGCTTAGCAAGTCTATATAAATATTTTATTGCGATTGGATTACTTGTAGTGTTCAAAGGTATTTGTAATATGGTTGCAGATATGAAAAAGCATAGTGCAGGTTTTGATATTGTTCAGCAAATCAGAGAACGCATGATTATCAAATTAAAAAAATTCAGCTTAGGATTTTATACCAACGAAAGACTGGGCGAGATCAATACAATTTTACACAAAGATGTTGATAATATGTCCCTTGTTGTAGGACACATGTGGTCAAGAATGTTTGGTGATTTTTTGATAGGTGCAGTCGTATTTGTTGGTCTTGCAAGTATTGATTTCAAACTTGCTATTATTATGGCTGTATCTGTTCCGATTGCACTTATCTTTCTATATCTGACAATTAAGCAATCTGAAAAAATAGAAAATCAGAACAACTCAGCACTTCTTGATATGGTTAGCTTATTTGTTGAATATGTTAGAGGAATACCTGTACTAAAGAGTTTTTCAAACAATAAGAGCTTAGATAATGAGCTTATGAACAAAACGAAAAAGTTCGGAGAAACAAGTAAAGCAGCTTCAAGATTCAAGGCAAAACAGTTATCTATATTTGGTTTTTTACTGGATATTGGATATTTAGTTCTTTTAATTGCAGGAGCAATACTTGTTATAAAGGGAAATCTCGATGTGCTTAATTTTATTATCTTTGCGGTAATTTCAAAAGAGTTTTATAAGCCGTTCGCTTCTATGGAACAACACTATATGTACTATGTTTCGGCGGTAGATAGTTACGAAAGACTTTCAAGAATTTTATATGCAGATGTAATCCTGGATAAAGTGAATGGAATTGTTCCGAAAGATAATGATATAGCTTTTGAAAACATAGATTTTTCCTATGAAAAAGATGAATTTAAAATGGAAAAATTGAGTTTTTCTATTGCTGAAAAAACAATGACAGCCTTAGTTGGAGAATCAGGTAGTGGAAAGACTACTATAACAAACTTACTTCTAAGATTTTATGATGTGCATAAAGGGAAAATTACACTCGGAGGAACTGATATAAGGGATATTCCTTATGATGAGCTTTTGGATCGTATCAGTATTGTCATGCAAAATGTTCAACTATTCGATAACACGATTGAAGAAAATATTAGAGTAGGTAAAAAAGGAGCTACAAAAGAGGAAATCATTAAAGCTGCAAAGAAGGCAAGGATACATGATTTCATTATGAGCTTACCAAAAGGTTATGAAACTGATATTGGCGAAAATGGAGGAATTTTATCAGGTGGACAAAGACAAAGAATATCTATTGCAAGAGCTTTTCTAAAAGATGCACCGATTTTAATTCTTGATGAAATGACAAGTAATGTTGATCCTGTAAACGAATCTTTGATACAGGATGCTATTACAGAACTTGCAAAGAATAGAACTGTACTTGTAGTGGCTCATCATTTAAAAACAATTCAAAAAGCTGACCAAATTCTCGTATTTCAAAAAGGAAATTTACTTGAAAAAGGAAAGCATGGCGAACTTCTTGCAAAAAATGGTTACTACACAAAATTATGGAAAGCTCAGTATGAGGTATAACCATGATTTTGCTAAAAAATGTTTATTATGAATGGGAAGATGGACGAACTGCTTTAAAAAATGTCAATCTTGAAATTAGAAAAGGTGAATTTGTTTTAATTTCAGGGAAAAGTGGAAGTGGTAAAAGTACTCTTGGAAGTGTGATGAATGGTCTTATTCCACATTATTACAAAGGCAAAATGAAAGGGGAAGCCTTTGCGTCCGGAAAAGATATAAGCAAATTATCGCTTCATGAAATAGGGCATATTGTAGGGACTGTATTTCAAGATCCAAGAAGTCAATTTTTTACGACAACGACAGATGAAGAAATAGCTTTTGGGCTTCAAACCATTTGCAAATCAAGAGATGAAATAAAACAGAGAGTAGAAGAAGTATATGCAGAACTGGATATTGAGGAACTGAAAGGAAAATCTGTTTTTGAATTATCAAGCGGACAGAAACAAAAGATAGCTATTGCAAGTATCTATGCGATGAATCCGAAAGTTTTAATTTTAGATGAACCTTCAGCAAATTTGGATATGAAAGCAACATTTGACCTATTTTTAATTTTGGAAAAATTAAAGAAAAAAGGAACAACAGTTGTTCTAATTGAACATCGTTTGTACTATGTAAAATCTTTATTTGACCGTTTTCTTTTGGTGAAAGATGGAGAAATTGCACTGGACTTGAGTCGGGAAGAAGTTATTCATCTTGAAGGGGAGTTTTGGGATGAGAATGGACTAAGAACTCTTGAATTAGAAGAATATAGGATAAGTGAGAAGAAAGACTCATATCAATTAAATGATGAAAGTATAAACGGAAAAGGCTTGAGATTTTGCTATCCGAATGTAGCTAAGGATGGAAAGAAGCAAAAACAGTACATTTTAAATCATCTTGATTTTAATATGGAGTGCGGAATAGCCATTGGTCTTATCGGCTTAAATGGTACCGGAAAAACTACCTTTGCAAGAGTGATTTCAGGACTTGAGAAGATAAAAGAGGGGAAGATATGGACGGGGAAAGATAATTCGCTTAATCATAAAGATTTAATGGATATGTCATATTTTGTCTTTCAAGATTCAGACTATCAGTTGTTTTCGGAAAGTGTACTTGATGAAATGCTGCTTGGTATTTCAAGTAAAGATAAAAAAGAAAATACTCAAAAGGCAAAGTCTATTTTGAATGTACTTGGCTTAGATAAATACATTGATAAGCATCCGTTTGCTTTATCAAGAGGAGAAAAACAAAGACTCACAATAGCTTGTGGAATGATGAAACAGGCAAAAGTTTTTATCTATGATGAACCAACATCAGGTTGTGATAAAGACTCAATGCTTTCAGTGGCAAAATTAATTGAAGAACAATTAAAAAATGGAACAACAGTTTTGGTGATAAGTCATGATTTTGAGTTTTTAGCGAACACAGTGAGTAAGCTCTGGGTAATGGGAGATGGAAAAATAGAAAGTGTTTTGAATATGAGTGAAAGTAATAAAATTCTCATATTGGACAAGATGAGAGGAGGTAGATAACTTGATGGATAGAAAAACAGTCGATCCGAGAATAAAACTTACTCTACTTCCAATTGTTGGATTTACGAGCTTTTTTATAAGCGATACAATTCTACTTTTCGGACTGATTCTCTTTGCCTTTTTTCTGTATGTATACAGCAGTATGTGGAAAAGAGCATTACGCTTTATTTTGTTTTTTGTGATTTTATACTGCATAGAGTTATGGCTTGGAAAGTTTTGTGAAGCAAGTATCGTATTTGCAATATATATGTTTATTTACTTTGCATCAAGGATGACCTTAATTGCTATGTTTGGTGGATATATAACAAAGACTACAAGTGTAAGTGAAATGCTTGAAGCATTAAATAGAATGAAAGTACCAAGAAGCATTGGTATACCTTTTAGTGTTTTGCTTAGGTTTGTACCAACTATAAAAATAGAACTCAAGGCATTAAAAGAGAATATGAAGATTCGAGGAATCGTAACAAGTAGATTTTTCCCCTTGCTACATCCAATTAAATATATTGAATATACGCTTGTTCCGCTTTTAATGAGAATGATTAAGATTTCAGATGAACTGTCAGCTTCAGCACTCATTAGAGGACTTGATAGTGATGAGAACAGGGTTACATTAACAAAATTGAGGTTTAGAACAACGGATTTGTTGATTGGACTATTAGGAGCTTTGATGATTGCTCTTGTGATAGTAATACAGAAAATTTATTAGGAGGACTTTTATGAAAAACAAATTAAATGGTCGTGATTTTATTACAATCGGAATCTTTAATGCAATTGGAATTGTCATATACATGGCGGTTGCATTTGCTATGGCAACAACAGTGATTGGAGGATTTATTGCTTCAGGAGTTAGCTTTATGGTAGCTGCTACCGTTTATATCCTTATGGCTTTGAAAGTTAAAAAGAAGGGCGTATTTACAATATCAGGAACGCTTCTTGGTTTAATTGCATTGTCAGGAGGACATTTGCCTCATGCAGTCTTTGCTGTAATCGGTGGAATTATATGTGATTTGATTATAGGAAATTATGAGAGCAAGGGACGAATGATTATTGGATATGGGATATTTGCATTAGCGGATTTTTTAGGGACAGTAATTCCTGTGATTTTATTCGGAACAGCTTCTTTTGTGGAAAGAGCATCAAAATGGAAAATGAGTGAAGCACAAATAAATGAAGCATTATCTTATTTCAAAGTTTCATGGGCAGTAGGCTTTGCCTTGATAACATTTGTTCTTGCTTGCATAGGAGCATTCGTTGCAACAAAGATACTCAAAAAGCATTTTGAAAAAGCAGGAGTGATTTAATCAATATTTATTTGTGAGGGAAAAATGGATTAAATAATGGAGGTAATTGCTATGTATTATTTAGGGTCTGTTATTCATATAGAAAAAAACAATAGACCTTTTTGATACTGGTAATTACCATAAAAAAACAAATTTAAAGTATAGAGAAAGAGCAGGATTCTTTCATTTCAGAGGACTTCTTATGCCTATGTGCAGAAGTCCTCCTTTTTTGTCTTAAAACGCAGACAAAAAAGAAATGGAGGAAGCATATATGCCAAAAGAATATTACCTTTATGTCAATGGACAAAGGGTTAAAGTCAGCGAGCAGATATACAAAAATCAACATAACCAGTGGATTGTAAATATTAAAATTTCGTTTATAATAAAATGTTAGAAAATAATTATCATTACAGCTTAAACCTTTTAACGATAGCATTTTCCTATCGTTAAAAAGTGTACTCGACAAGTTTCCACGAACGGACACTATGACTTGTTATTCATACTGTTTTTGCGTGCCATGTGGAAAGTGTGGCACTCCTAATTAAGCAATAAAGCCATTTTCAATGATTTTAAGGGC
>NZ_JRNB01000087.1 GCF_000758885.1 Peptostreptococcus sp. MV1
GTTAATTTAATTTCAAGTCTTTCATTTCGCATTCTATTTGTCATAGATAAATCCTCCTTTGAATGTATTTCGGGTCTTAGGGTACACCCTAACAAGTTAAAAATTGATAAAAAAAGAAGCAGATCCCANAGGGCTGCTTCATCAATTTTTTCGTAAGTGTCCGTACACTTACTGTGCTTGCTACAAAAGAATGATTAGGGTAGCAAGCGTTAAGCTTTTATTAAGTATTACATTTGTATTATACCATAAATCAATTCCTTTAGCTGTATTTATATCATAGGTTTTGTATTAATTTTAAAATATTTCTCTCCATAGAAGAACGCAGATTTGTTGATTTATATGGTGAATAATTCCAATCGAAGGACTTTTGTAATTCTTTATTATTTTGCAATAGTTTACATTCATAATAAACATTTCTTTGTTTTAAGGCTCAAAAAGTTCTGGATTAAAGATAACATTAGCATTATAAGTTTAATTTGTTCTCGTATGATTTAATTTTTAGAGTAAATTTCAAACAGGAAATTGAAAAAATGTGAATATTATTATGAATGTAAAAAAACTATTGACAACAATATACCATCGGTATATACTGGTAGTATATACCGATGGTATATTGTTGATGGAGGTGTTTAAATGACTATTTCTGAGACTCAAAAGAAAATATTGGCAGTCGGCAAGAAAGAATTTTTAAAAAAAGGATTTAAGGATGCTTCACTTAGAATAATTGTCGAGGAAGCAGGATTTACGAAAGGTGCTTTTTATGGTTATTATCCTAATAAAGAGGCCTTATTTGAAGCTATTGTTTCTGATGTAGCTGATGGGTTAATAGAACAGTTCAAAGCTGCACAAGATGCACATTTTGATTTAATTCCAGAAAATAAAACTTTAGAAAGCAGAGAGCTGTCTACAAAATATCTTTTGCATTTTGTGAATTATATTTATGATTATTTTGAAGAATTCAAGCTTGTAATTTGCTGTTCTGAAGGCACAAAATACGAAGATTATATTCATGAACTTGTAGAATTGGAAGTATCCCGTACGGAAAAATATTACGCTATTCTTAAAGAAAAAGGCAAAATGGCAGGAAACGTCAGTCATGATTTACATCACATGATTACCAGTGCATATTTTACAGCTGTTTTTGAAACGATTGTGCATGATATGACAAGAGAACAAGCCATTAAATATGTTAAAGAGCTTGCAGTTTTTTTTAATTCGGGATGGGATGGACTTTTAAGGTTTAAATAAAGCGTAAAATTTTCACGCAAGGTTAGCAAAGGCTAACAACTATATTTAGAAAGGATATAGATTATTATGAAAAATAGAGAAAATATATTACTAACAAGAGATTATATTTCCATAGGCGTTTTTTCACTTATTTATTTTGTTATTGCATTTGTTATAGGCGGTATCGCACAAATGACACCTGTCACTTTTCCGTTTATGCCGATGATAGTAGCTTTATTTGCGGGCAGTGTTTTTATGTTATACACCGCTAAAATACCGAAGCGCGGATCACTTTCCATACTTGGTATACTTGCCGGAATCTTGTTATTTGTTACCGGTATGTTTTGGATGATGTCGGTATTTTTCATCGTATTTGGATTTATTGCGGACTTTATTTGCCAATCAGGAAATTTCAAATCATTCAGAAGAAATTTACTTGCCTATTGCGTGTTTGCGCTGTCTCCAATGGGAGCCTATATTCCCATGGCTATCATGCCTGCACAGTTTGATGAATTCATGCGTAGAAAAGGAGATGTTTCTTCTTTTGAAGGAATCATCAATGCTATTAGAATAAATTGGTGGGTTATCCCCTTAATGATTTTGGGGACAATTATTTGTGCCATAATCGGAGGCCTTATAGGTAAAAAATTATTGAAAAAACATTTTGAAAAAGTGGGGATTATATAAATGGCTTTAGATCCCAGAACAAAGCTGCTGATTTTATCAATAACAAGTATTTCCGTGTTTCTGAATGAAAGTATCGTTATAGAATGCCTTTTTACAGCAATCCCTATATTATTGCTCTTACAGGCGAAAGAGTTCCGTACTGCTTCAAAATACGGAATTCTCTTTATTGTGTTATTGATGGTACAGCTTTTTGTTATATCAAAATTACCTGTTACGATCGGAGGCATCATATATATGTTTGATGTCTATATAAGAAAACTTATTCCTTGTTTTATGCTCGGCACATTTTTAATACAAACTACAAAGGTCAGTGCTTTTTTAGCTGCATTCAGTCGATTGCATTTGCCTAAAGGTTTCACTATTGCACTTTCTGTTACATTGCGATACTTTCCGACAATGGCTGAGGAATGGAACTATATTAAGGACGCCATGGCTCTTCGAGGGATAACCGCTTCTTTTACAGGATTTTTACGCCATCCGGTCAAAATAATGGAGTATGTATATGTACCCATGCTGGTATCTGCTTCTAAAATCTCTGATGAAATCACACAAGCCGCAATTACAAGAGGAATAGATCATGTCGGAAGGCGCAGCTGTATGGAAAAAGTTTGTTTTTCAATCCATGATGCTCTGATTGTAACAATCTATATAGGGATTATTTGCATGATATTTTTTGATTTTTTACGAGGAGGTGTATTCCCTTGATTGAATTTATAAAACTTTCTTTTTCCTACAAGGATATGGAAAAAGCTTCTTTACGGGAATTACACTTAAATATTCCAAAAGGACAATGTGTTCTCTTGTGCGGTGCATCAGGATGCGGAAAAACGACTCTTACCAGATTGGTAAACGGGCTGATTCCTCATTTTTTTGAAGGAAAACTTTCAGGCAAAGTAACTGTAAAAGGAATGAATGTTGCCGAGACCGAAATTTCAACTCTTTCCGATAGTGTCGGCACGGTTTTTCAAAATCCGAGAACACAATTTTTCAACACAGATACAGATAGTGAAATTGTTTTCGGACTGGAAAACAGAATGCTGGAGATGAAAGAATTAAAACAGCAGCTTGAAAGGATTACTAAAGATTTGCATATAGAAAAATTAAAAGGATGCAGCATTTTTGAACTTTCCGGAGGGGAAAAACAAAAAATTGCATTTGCGTCTGTGTATGCCACGAATCCGGATATTTTTGTATTGGATGAACCGTCCTCAAATCTGGATTTTCATTCCGTGCTTGAACTGAAAAAACTGATAGAAAAAAAAAAACAACAAGGGAAAACGATTATCATTGCAGAACATCGCTTGTGGTATTTAACAGATGTTGCAGACAGGGTCATCTTAATGCAGGAGGGTCAGATTTTTAAGGATATGAGTATACAGGATTTTTGCGAGCTCCCGCTTGAACAAATACAAAATATGGGGCTCAGGTGTCGAAATCTTTCTGAAATCAAAACAAATACCAATGATAAAAAATTTTCCCAACACACCTTAGAGCTGAAAGATATTCATGTCAAATATGGTGAAAAGATTATCTTGCAAAACATCTCTTTTACCGCAAATGGTGGAGAGATCGTCGCAATTACCGGCGCAAACGGAACAGGAAAAACGACACTGGCACGCACGATATGCGGACTGATAAAACAAAAATCGGGAAATATTTTTGTAGACGGCAGGAGTTTGTCTGCAAAAGCGCGTATTAAAAAATCTTACATGGTGATGCAGGATGTCGGACATCAACTTTTTACGGATTGTGTGGAAACAGAATGCACACTCGGAACAAAAACAACAGATGAGTCTGTTATTGACGAAACTTTATCGGCCTTATCTCTTTCCGAATTAAAAAACAGACATCCCCTTTCACTTTCAGGAGGACAAAAACAGAGGTTGGCAGTGGCAATCAGCTTGCTTTGTGATAAAGAAATTCTTATTTTCGATGAACCGACCAGTGGGCTTGACTTAAAAAGCATGCGGGAAGTAGGAACGATGGTAGAGAGACTTTCTGAACAGGAAAAAATCCTGCTCATTATTACACACGACATTGAATTTATAAAAACAATATGTTCCAGAGTTTTGCTTTTGTCAGGCGGTAAAATAATTGCCGATTTGAGAGGTGAAGAAAAGAAAAATATCGAAAAATATATTTTAGCAGAAGGAGATCGAAATGAAGAATAAGAAGAACAAAAACACATTGCATCGCTTATTTGAGTTTGCCGGATCATGTAAAGGCTTGCTTTTAAGTTCGGTTGTTTTTGCCGTTCTTGGTGCAGGGTTTGGAATCGTCCCGTATATTGCAGTTTCACGCATTATTATTCAAATATGCGCCGGCGATTACAGCTTGAAATCAATCATGCCGATGGCAGTAATTGCTCTTTTGGGGTACCTTTTGCAGCTTGGTCTATCAACTGTATCTACGGTGCGGTCTCACAAAGCCGCATTTACTATACTAAAAAATATTCGTACTGCACTTACGAAAAAGTTGTCACGAGTGCCCATGGGATTTGTCTTGGATACCCCGTCAGGAAAATTCAAAACGATGCTTGTAGATACGGTTGAAAAACTGGAGTTACCCCTTGCTCACATGATACCGGAATTAACAGCAAATATTATGATTCCTGTCTTAATGTTGATTTATTTCATGTTCCTTGATTGGAGGCTGGCACTTATTGCTCTTGCAACCTTTCCTGTCGGGATGCTCTGTTATATGGGAATGATGAAAGATTATGAGAAGCGTTATGACAGAGTTATTAAAGCCGCAAAAGCTATGGATGCCGCTACGGTTGAATATATAGGCGGAATCGAAGTGGTTAAGGCTTTTAATCAAAGTAGCGATTCTTATCGCAAATATGCAGAGGCGGTAAAGGAGAATGAAAATTCTAAATCGGAATGGTTCAAAAAGACGAATCCGTACTATGCGGCAGGTATTGCAATAGCACCCTCAAGTCTAATCGGAGTTCTTCCTGTCGGAAGTTTGTTTTATATAGGCGGAAGCATAAGCGCAGGCAGTTTTATATCCTGCATTATTTTATCATTGGGCTTGATTGCTCCGCTTATTCAGGCATTGCGATATACAGACAGCCTTGCTATGGTAGATGCCACCGTAAAAGAAATCGGAAGCCTTTTGGATACGGAAGAAATGGAACGCCCGGAAAAACGAGTACAGCTTAAAGGAGAAAAAATAGAATTTTCCAACGTCTCTTTCTCTTACAAGGATACAGAGGTTTTACACAGCATTTCCTTTGAAGCGAATGAAAATGAAATGACGGCTTTGGTCGGACCGTCGGGATCGGGCAAATCCACTGTCGCCAGACTCATTGCGTCTTTTTGGAATGCGGGAAGCGGAACCGTGAAAATAGGCGGTGTCGATGTGCAGAACATACCGCTTTCGCAGATAATGGAACATATTGCGTATGTTTCACAGGATAATTATTTGTTTCATCTTTCTATACGAGAAAATATACGAATCGGTAAGCCGGATGCTACAAACAGCGAAATCGAAAATGCAGCAAAAAAAGCGGCATGCCATGATTTTATTACATCACTTCCCAATGGCTACGATACCGTTGTCGGAGACAGCGGAAGCAATCTTTCCGGCGGAGAAAAGCAGCGCATTGCCATTGCAAGAGCCATATTAAAAGACAGCCCCGTAGTTATTTTAGATGAAGCTACCGCCTTTACAGACCCTGAAAATGAGTCGATAATTCAGCACTCCATCAGCGAGCTTGTAGCGGGAAAAACGCTGATTGTCATTGCACATCGATTATCTACTATCACATCAGCCGATAAGATTATCGTCATGAATGCAGGAAATATAGAAGCGGAAGGAAAACATGAGGAGCTTACCCAAAATTGTGTTCTTTACAGAGAACTTTGGAATACACATATCAGCACGCTTGATATGAAGGAGGTATCAGCATGATTCAGATGTTCAGACGACTTTTGGATTTTTCCGGAATGGAAAGAAAAAGATTGATTTTATCGTTTATTTTTCATATGTGCAATTCCGTGTTTGAGATGCTTCCCATTATGGCTGTGCTTGCAGTTTTGAACGGAATACTATTATCACTTTCAAGTGGCTTCATGTCGATTAAAACAATATGGGCAGCCTTGGGGATTATGCTTTTAAGTATTTCAGGACGCATTCTATTTACGAATCTTTCCGCTGTAAAAAGAACCCTTGGAAGCTTTTCCATGTGTTCCAAATGGCGCATGGAGCTTGGCGAAAAATTAAAACGCGTACCTATGGGATATTTTAATGAGCATCGCCTTGGAGATATTACAGCGGCAGTTACTACAACACTTGGAGATCTGGAAACCAATGCAGTTACCGTCATGGAAGCGGTAGCCGGAGGATTTATCCACGCTGCAGTGATAGGGATATGGCTTTTGTTTTATGAATGGAAAATTGGAGTTTTGATGTTCATAGGGCTTTTTCTTTCCCTTTGTGTGTACGCAAAAACACAAAAAGCTGGTATGAAATATTCTCCGCGCAGGCAAGCTGCACAGGCCGGACTTGTTACAGGCATTTTAGAATATATACAGGGGATGTCCGTGATAAAGGCATTCGGACTTGCCGACCGTTCGGACAAATCCGTAGACGCTGCAATCAATGAAAGCGCAGAGGCAAACATCGCTTTAGAAAAAGTTTTCTCCGGCTTAGCTGCCGTCTTTCAAATGATATTCAAATTTGCCAGATTCGCAATCCTTGTTGTTGCACCATACCTGCTTATGAACGGAGAAATAACTCCTGAAAAGTGCCTGCTCCTTATTGTCGCAAGCTTTATGATTTATACGACTGTGGAGCTTGCAGGAAGTACGGCTGCCGTTGCAAGAGTTGTGGATGCTTCTTTAGACAGATTGGAAACAATATCCAATATTCCCCTTCTTGATGAAAAGGGAACAGACCTTATCCCGAAAGCATACGACATAACCGTTTCAAACATTTCCTTTGCATATGAGGAAAAGGAAATTCTGCACGATATAAGCTTTTCTGTTCCTCAAGGTACGAGCTGTGCCATTGTAGGACCATCAGGCTCAGGAAAGACGACCCTTTGCAGTTTAATTGCACGCTTTTGGGACGTAAAAGATGGTGAGATTCTTTTAGGTGGCGTTAATGTAAAAGACTATACTTGCGATAGCCTTCTTAAGAATTTTTCCATTGTGTTTCAAAGGGTTTACCTTTTTGAAGATACCATTGAAAATAACATTCTTTTTGGAAAACCGCAGTCAACAAAAGAAGAAATAGTGTCCGCGGCAAAGAAAGCATGCTGCCATGATTTCATATCCGCACTTCCGGATGGATACCAAACAAAGATTGGAGAAGGAGGTGCAACCCTTTCCGGCGGTGAGAAGCAGCGAATCTCTATCGCACGAGCGATTTTGAAAGATGCACCTGTTGTCATTTTAGATGAGGCTACGGCAAGTGTCGATCCTGAAAACGAACGGGAATTGCAGCAGGCTATTTCAGAGCTGACAAAAAATAAAACGCTTCTGATGATTGCTCACAGGTTGAATACAGTTCGAGAAGCAGATCAAATTCTTGTTCTTGAAAATGGACGAATTGTGCAAAGAGGAAAACATCAGGAGCTGATACAGCAGGAAGGACTTTATCGACGATTTGTTGAAATTCGGGGAAATGCAATTGGATGGAAATTAGGAGGCCTGGAATGACATACAAAAAATTTTACTTCGGAAAGTTAAATGCACAGATATTAAAAAAAATAGATGCGGAACATAAAACAAAAATGAAGCAGCTCATCAAAGAAATCAATCAAGGATCATGGACGGAAAAACAGAAAAAAAGGCAAAAAAGAAGCATTATTTCAAATATAGCCCTATACCGATGTTTCATAGATAAAGGGCTTTCAAAAAATGAGGCAAAAGAATTGGTAAAGGAGTATTCATTTTATGTTGCCCAAAAGGCACATAAGCTTTTGAAAACATTTTTTTATATCCCCGGGTTTTTCAGGCTGTTCCGCTTGTTTATGAAAAAAGGGATGTCGGGCGATGAAATATGGAAAAGCAGAATCCTGTCGGATGACGGGGAATACTACCGTGTCGATGTGCTCAAGTGCCTTTGGGCGGATACCTGCAATTTTTTTGAATGCCCAGAGCTTTGTGAGATATTCTGTCTGTGTGATCATATCGTATTCGGAAATATAAAGGGATTTGTATTTGAAAGAAGTCAGACACTGGGAATGAACGGTGAAAAATGCGACTTTTGCTTCATAAATAGGAAAGGGGAAAGTTAAATGAATAGGGCTGAGGAAAAATGGTCCGGGGATGCCGGAAAAATGAAAATGTTTCTTCTTCAAGAAATAGAAGAAAGAGGTCTGGAATGGAGAGGTTTGTTAGAACGGTGTCTTGGAGATTGTCAAAAAAACAAAATTTTAGATGTCGGATGTGGAACCGGGTTTATTTCGCTGCTTCTTGCACAAATTGGGTGTGATGTCATTGCAATAGACAATAATGTCGCAATGCTCAAGGAAGCTGAAAAAATATCTGAGGAGTTAGGATTTTCAAATAAAATCACTTTTATGCTTAAAGACACAGAGTTAGTGGATTTTCCCGATAATACCTTTAATGCAGTGGTCTCAAGACATGCCTTTTGGCTATTTAATAATCCGAAAAAAGTTTATGCGCAGTGGTACAGAATTTTGAAATCCGGCGGTTGTATGCTGAATTTAGATGCAAATTGGCTTTTCCCTTTTTGGGGAGAGGAACAGGCAAAGCTCTTTCAGTCAGATGAAAACATTTTAACAAAACGCTACGGCAAATTTCAGGATTATTATCATGATACAGATATGATGGACGAATTGAAAAAACTCCCTTTAAGTTATATAAAACGCCCGGAATGGGATTTGGAAACATGCAGAGAAACAGGTTTTAAGAACATTGAAACAGAGACACTGTTACAGGAAAAGTATTGGAATCCTTTTATGGCACGCAGGTATCGCACGATGCCGACCTTTATCATCAAAGCTCAAAAGTAATATTTACGGAGGAAAATAAATGAAAAAAAATAAAGCATTAAAATGGGAAATTAAAGATGTCATTGCGGCTGCTCTGTTGAGTCTCTTTCTCATTCTCATCCAGTTTATTGTAAATATGGTATGCATGACCAATCATTTTGTCAGTATGGTTTTATCAGTTGGTTTTACCATGTTCTTATGTGCACCTGTCTATTATCTGCTTTTGTGTCGGGTAAGGAAGCACTTTGTCAGCCTTGTTTATATGAGTATCGTCGGTATGATTTATCTGTTGATGGGGAACTGGTATCTTTTACCGTACTTTGTTGCAATTGGTATGATATGCGAAGCAATCTTGTGGAAAGATTGTTCTGAAAGGAATTCAAAACAAATTATAGCATCGTGGACTGTTGCCAGTCTTTTATATAACGGTGTCAATTTACTGCCGATTTGGTTCTTTTGGGAAACCTATTACAGCTTTGCAAAAAGCGGTGGCATGGATCAAAGCTATATAGACTCATATATCAGCTACTATAAGACTCCCGGATGGATTATATTCATTGTTATCTTTACGGCGATATGTGGGCTTGCGGGTGGTCTGGCAGGCAAAAAAATTATGGGAAAACATTTCAAAAAAACGGGACTTCTATAATGAGAAAAATTTCTTTTGCTGTCATAACTAAAATATGGGGATTCATTTGTGTACTAATAGCCATTTATATGGGAAAAGATGTCGTTTTCAGCTGCATCCTTACAATTGCCACTTTTTTATATTTAGGTATACAAGGGAAATGGAAAATCGTATTTGATTACGGCATATTCTATATCTTATTGGGAATTTTACTCTACGCCATACAACGTTTCGGACTTCATATGCTGATTTTTTCGGAGTTTTATGTGCTGATGCTTTGGAATCTTTCTCCTGCTTTCTTGGTATCATGGGATTTGATTACAACACCGCCTGGAAAAATTTCGGCATTCCTAAGTTCCATTCACCTTCCTACATCCGTTATTTTGGGTGTCCTTGTAGTATTTAGATTCTTCCCTACCATGAAATCGGAGTTAAGGAGTGTGTATCTATCTATGAAAAACAGAAATTTGACAGGTCTTAAACAGATATTGCAAGCACCTGCAAAGACATGTGAATATGTGCTGATTCCCCTACTCGTCAGAATCTTGATGATAGCAGATCAGCTTTCTGTTTCAGCTATTGCAAGAGGTGGGGAATCACCGGGGAAAAGAAGCAGCTACTATGAGAGCAAGATTGAAATAACGGATATATTTGCCATGATTTTATGGTTCGCTTTGATATCGGGTTATTTATGGATAGGAGGCATGAGAATATGATCGACTTACAGAATGTTTCCTTTCAGTATGCGGATAGCAATTATGGTGTGACGAATATAAATTTAGTGATAAAAGCCGGTGAATGTGTGGTTTTGACAGGAAAATCAGGATGTGGAAAAACGACCATTACAAGACTTATCAACGGTCTTGCTCCAAAATATTACAAAGGAACAAAAAAAGGCAGTATACGAATTGCAGGAAAAGATATTGAAATGATGCCGTCCTATGATATCGGTAAAATTGTTGGCAGCATATTTCAAGATCCTCAAAGACAATTCTTTTCATCAGAGCTTGAGGGTGAAATAGCATTTGGATGTGAAAATTACGGTTTCTCAAAGTTTGAAATTCAAAAAAGAACAAAGGATGCTATTCATAAGATGAGATTGGAAAACATAGGAAAGATTTCCTTAGATTTGCTTTCAAGTGGTGAAAAACAACGAGCAGCAGTAGCTTCTGTATATGCAATGCATCCGGAGGTTTTTGTGTTTGATGAGCCGACTGCAAATCTGGACAAAGACGGCATCATTCAAATGAAAAACATCCTTATGCAGTTAAAGAAAGCAGGATACACATTGCTGATTGCCGAGCATCGTCTCAGTTGGACAGAAGAACTTGCCGACAGGTATTTATATATGAAAGACGGACAGATACAGCATGAATATTCTTCTTTAGAATTTAGTACAATGAATGACTTGGAACGCATTTCAAAGGGACTTCGCCGTATTATAAATAAACCTTTTACAAAACAGATTGCCCCACCCCGAACGGACAATATTGCAATACAAGGAGAAAGGCTCTCTCTCAAGAAAAATAAAAAACAAATATTAAAAAATGTGGATATTTTTGCTAATGAGAAAAGTGTTACTGCAATCACAGGCAACAATGGTGCGGGAAAAACCAGTTTAGCTTTAATTTTAAGCGGACTTGAAAAATTAACAGAAGGTAATGTTTATATTCATGGTGAGAAGGCAGGGTACAGAGAACTTTGCAAACATACCTATTACTGTTCAAATGACACAGGGACACAATTTTTTACAGAAAGCATTTCAAAAGAACTTTTGCTTGGAACAAAATATGATGCAGAGAATTTAGAAAATGCAAAAAAATTGCTTAAGGATATGTGTTTATACGAATATAAAGATTCTCATCCTGCTTCCTTGTCGGGAGGTCAAAAACAAAGACTTGCAGTATGCTGTGCGTTGTTGTCAGGTAAAGATATTTTGATACTTGACGAACCGACCAGTGGCTTGGATGCCGAAAATATGTTTTTGATTGCAAGGGAACTAAAGAAAGCTGCAGAAAAAGAAAAAACTATTTTGGTAATCACTCATGATGAGGAATTTATGGATGCTTGCTGTGAATACAGAATAAGTATCGATAAAACGCAAAAATAAAGGACAAGGAGGGTTTTTATAATGGATGTTCGTGATAAATTACTTATGGAAAATCCTTGGAAATTGATGATTCATCTTAGTTTGCCGGCAATTTTGGGTCAACTGATAGTAGGATTATATGCCTTTGTCGATTCAATTTATGTCGGGCAAATGGTGGGAACCGATGCCATGAGTGCAGTTTCGGTGGCATCTCCGTTTGTATTAATCAATAATGCGATTGCTGTTCTTCTTGGGATAGGTTCGGGCTCTGTACTTTCTCGGGCAATCGGAAAAAAAGATAAAGAAACCGTGGATAAGATTATAGGAAATCTAACTTTCTTGGTAATCGTTTTATCATCAGTAGTTATGATTATCGGTATCATATTTGCTCCTGAATTTTTACGCTTATCTGGTGCCGGCGGTGAAGTGATGGAGATGGGTGTTTCTTATTTAAGAACAGTATATCTCGGCTCCATATTCGTAAATTTTATGCAGGGTGCAAATATGGTAATAAGGGCAGAGGGTCGCATGGGAATTGCAATGGGAATCATGGCGGCTGGTGCTATTTTAAATATTATATTAGATCCTATATTCATTCTGTTTATGCCATCTCGAGGACCGCAAGCTGTTGCAATCGCAACTGTGATTTCTCAAATCAGTCAAGCTTTGGTCACCTTAATATACTTCTTGAAAAAAAGTCCGGTGGTTCGTTTTCATGGGATAAAACCTGCAAAAGATTTATTACCTGAAATTTTTTCCGTGGGAATGAGCGCTATGCTCATGCAAATTATGATGTTGGTTCAAATGACAGTTGTATATAATACGGCAGTGCATTTTGGCGGAGAAAAGCAAATAGCTCTTATGGGAGCCGCTCAAAGAGTTATGCAGCTTGCATTTGTTCCGATATGGGGAATGAGTCAAGGGATGCAGCCCGCTGTCGGAACAAATTTCGGAGCAAAAGAATATATAAGGGTTAAAAAACTTACGAATGTATTTATTATAGGTTCTACTTGTCTTGCCGGATTTTTCTTTGCCATAATTGAAATTTTTTCAGTGCAGATATTATCTGCATTTATTACCGATTCAGTTATTGTAAGTTCAGGATTATCTAATTTTAGGCTTATGTACTGCATATTTCCTACTTATGGCATGCTCATAATGACAGTCACTTATTTTCAGGCTATCGGTAAAGCAAAGCAGGCAGGAGTATTGGTTATACTAAGGCAACTTGCGCTTGTAATCCCTTTAGTATTGATATTACCTCGTTTTCTGAACGAAAATGTTCTCGGAGTATGGCTGGCGTTGCCTTTGAATGATGTCGTTATAATTTTGATTGCCATTATATTGCTAATTAGTGAATACAAGCGCATTACTAAGCTTGCACAGGAAATAAACAAGGTTAATGTTGGTGAGATATCATGAAAAAAATCGTCATTTTGAGTTGTTTCATTGCTTTTGCCTTTGTCGTTTTATTTCCGCGTTCCTTTATTTTTGCTGCGGAAGAAACTGAACATTACGAAACTGTTATTGATAAAGTTGCGGATGCGTATATAGGTAAAAGCGTTCCAGGTGCATGTGTCATTGTATCTGAACACGGAGAAATTGTGTTTTCAAAAGCCTACGGATACGCTGATTTAGAAAAAAATATACCTATGGATCCTGAAAACACAGTTTTTGAATGGGGATCAATATCAAAAACCTTTATATGGGTAGGTGTGATGCAATTAAATGAAGAAGGAAAAATTGATTTGGATGCGGATATTCGCAACTATCTACCAAAAGGTTTTTTGAAAAATTTACACTATGATACACCTATTACAATGCGTCATCTCATGAATCATACGGCGGGCTTCGAGGAGCAGCTTATTAACCTTCGCTATTTTGAAAGTGATAAGGAATTTACATTAGCCGAAGTCTTGTCCTCACATCAACCCGAACAGGTATTTTCACCGGGCAAGGTAAGCGCATATTCTAACTGGGGCGCTGCATTAGCTGCATTTATTGTAGAAAGAGTGAGTGGTCAAAATTACAAAGAATATGTAAATGAACACATTTTGAAACCTTTAGATATGAACAATACATCGATAGGTCCATTTCAAAATGATAATCCTACGATTTTGGCAAGAAAGGCAGTCGGTTATTCTTTTTTTGAAAAGGGATTCCGCAAAGAACCGAATATGTATTTAAGAATGTACCCTGCTGGTGGAATGAATGGCTCAGCTGGGGATTTGTTGAATTATGCACAAGAGCTGGCTAAAAATAATGATAAAGATAATCTATTGTTTAATAATCCTCATACTAAAAAAGAAATGTTTACAGAAACCTATCGCTCCTATGGTGCAAATTCAGGTTTATCTCACGGCTTCTGGCAATATGCGAATAATCCGGAAATGCATGGACATGAAGGTGGAACATACGGATTCAAAACACAAATATGGGTAGAACCGAAAAATGAGAGAGCAATTTTAATATTGACAAATGTAATGGAGACGGAGTTTTGCTCGGAGATTATGGAAAAAATTGCATATACAGAAGCTGATGAAAAAAAGATAAAAGAAAATTTAGATCTCAAGATGTTAAGCGGAGATTATCTTCCTGCCCGCTCTGCATTGAAAAATGTTGGAAAAATACAAGGGAAAAAGCAAATGATTTCCATTAGAGTGACAGATGGAAATCGTCTTTGTCTTACCATGCCATTTGAAGATAAAAAGCAATATTACGAACAAATAGATTCTAACATTTTCTTTTGCAAGGATGCGAGTCCTGAAGAAAAAATACTTGCTTTTAATATAAATGACGGCAAAGTACATTCTATGAGCTTTAGATTAGCTCATGATTATATCCCTGCCACTAACACACAAGGGAAAATAGCATTTTTGTTCAGCTTGGGAACTTATATATCAACCACATTATTATTTTTAACATTACTGATTATATGCATCATTTCAACGCTACAAAGGTGGAAGAGATGTATGCGACATCATATATATCTATATATTTGTGGAGCTATGCTTGGGATTTCTGGAATTACAGGAATGGCTCATTGGTTTTCAATATATGAAATTCTTGCTCATGAACTTATGATTATTATTATTGCTGGATGGTGTTTTAGTATTATAGGGATTTTATGTGGAGGATATGCAATTTTCAAAGAAAGAAGTATCAAAAACAGTGGATTACTACTAATATTTATAGCTCAGATTTTTTCGGCATATTATCTTGGGTTTTTAACTGTTGTATAGAGGATCTTTTAAAAGAATGCTCTAATATATATTTTTCGAGTAAGGAAAATTTGATTAAATAGTGGAGGTAATTGCTATGTGTTATGTAGGGTCTGTTATTTATATAGAAAATAATAATAGACCTTTTTGATGTCAGTAATTATTATAAACAATTAAATTTAAAACATTTTGGAAGAACAGGTTTCTTCCGTTTTCGAGGACTTTTTATGCTTATGTGCAGGAGTCCTCCTTTTTTGTCTGAAAAACAAATAGACAAAAAAGAAATGGAGGAAACTTTATGGCAAAAGAGTATTACCTTTATGTCAGAGGGCAAAAGGTAAAAGTCAGTGAAGATATTTATAAAGTCTACTGGCGAGAAAAAGAACACGAGAAGTATTTAGAGCAGGTGGACAGAAAAAACCACCTGCTTTTCTTTTCCTCTTTGGATCATGATGGGAATTTTGTAGATAACATCGCTGATGAAAGCGTTGATGTAGCAAAGATTGTTGAAACACAGATGATGATTGAGGCAGTCAGAAATGCTATATCAAAACTAAACGATGAGGAAAGGGACATCATAGAGCGTTTGTATTTCAATGATGAAACGCTATCAAGCATAGCGAGAGGTAAGAAAGTGAGCTATCAAGCTATACAATGGCGAAAAAATAGCATTCTTAAAAAACTAAGTGTGCTATTGGAAGAATTTATGAAGTAATCGCCTTGTGCATGAGGGCAGATTTTCCTTGTATAAAGTGAAGGGAGATCTGTCCTCTTAATCTAATTGAAGAATTATTTTCAAGAATTGCTTAAAAGAAAATCTCTCTAAAAGCCAATAGGCACTTGTTCCTTGACAAACTGAATAGACCAAGGTAGGACTTTATCTACTTGTGGAGAATTATGACTTACGCCATGACCTTTCTGCTGAAAGAAATTTTGGTTTTATGAATACTGATAAATCAAGGAAACAAGAAAGCGAGCGATAAATAAGAATACATAAAAACAGATGTGGCAATCTGTTCGTTGAAACAAGTAGTGATAATGATACTTCAATAGTTTAAGCCGGCTCGTCTGGAATAAGAGGCGGAGGTGAGATTCCTATGTTGCTGCCAAGCACCTACCAATGTCATTAAACTTAAAAATAAATTTGAATGAGGAGGAGTTGAAATGAATAATGAATTATTAAAATACAGCCTCCAATTATCTATGCTGTCTATGTTACTTTCTAAGCACTTACTCAGCGATATTGAATATAAAAAGATAAAAATTAAATTGATGAAAAAGTATAACATTCCCACAGAATTATATTTATAATGTCTTGGAAGTGTGGTATAATAAAACTGCATAGAAAGATACAAAAAAAGGAGGCGGGTGCAGTGAAAAGAGATGTAAAAGTTATTAAAGGTGATACCACACTGAAAAGAACTGCATCAGGCTGTGTAGAGCGCTCAATAAAGAGGGTAGCAGCTTATTGCAGAGTCAGCACGGATACCGAAGATCAAATTAACAGCTATAATTCTCAAGTAGAACACTACACAGATTTTATAAAGCAAAATAATGAGTGGACACTTGCGGGGATATATGCTGATGAAGCGATAACCGGCACACAGGTTGACAGAAGAATTGATTTTCAAAGATTAATCAATGATTGTATGAACGGAGATATAGATATGGTAATTACAAAATCTATATCAAGATTTGCAAGAAATACTTTAGACACCTTGAAATATGTTAGAAAGCTGAAGGAATACAATGTTGCAGTATTTTTTGAAGAAGAAAATATCAATACATTAACGATGGATGGCGAATTGCTTTTGACTATTTTAAGTTCAGTCGCTCAACAGGAAGTGGAAAATATTTCAGCCAATGTTAAAAAAGGCTTGAGAATGAAGATGGAAAGAGGAGAAATGGTCGGGTTTCAAGGCTGCTTAGGTTATGACTATGATCCGGAGACCAAGAGTATTTCCGTCAATGAAAAAGAAGCTGAGATTGTACGATATATTTTCAGGAGATACCTTGAAGGTGTTGGTGGGATGGTTATTTCCAGAGAGCTTGAAGAACAAGGTTATTTATCACCAAGAGGGCATAAGAGGTGGACTGAAACCACTGTTTTAGGAATCATTAAGAATGAAAAATACAAGGGCGATCTTCTTATGGGCAAAACATTTACTGTTGATCCTATTTCAAAAAGAAGATTGGATAACTTCGGAGAACAAGATAAATTCTATATTGAGAATCATCACGAACCTATTATTTCTGAAGAAGATTTTGAAAAGGCGCAGGGGATTAGATTAAGAAGAGCAAAAAATAGAAATACTGTTGCTAACAATGGTGGCAAAAGAGAAAAGTATTCAAGAAAATACGCCTTTAGCAGTATGCTTGAATGTGGTTTTTGTGGACACATGCTTTCAAGAAGAAATTGGCATTCAAGCTCTGAATATACAAAGGTAATTTGGCAATGTGTTAATGCAACAAAAAACGGAAAGAAATATTGTCCACATAGCAAAGGCATTGAGGAAGAAGCCATAGAAAAAGCATTTATGGAAAGCTATCGTCAGGTATGCCACAATAATGTAGAAATTACAAATGAGTTCTTGAAAACTGTGGAAGAAGAGCTAAAAGATAATAGCTTAGCAAAGGACTTGAAGAAAATAAGCAATCAACTTGATAAAATACTGAAGAAAGAAAAAGACCTTGTAGAATTAAGACTTAATGAAGCAATCAGTATGGAGATATATCAAGAGAAATATAATGAAATAGCCATAAGCAAGGAAAAATTGCTCGAAGAAAAGAGGACTTTAGAGGTAACACTGACTGATGAAAAAGCATTGAAGAAAAGGCTTGAGGGGTTTAAGAAGTTACTGGAGTCTAATAAATATCTTGAAGAGTTTGATAGGACAGTATTTGAAAGTATAGTAGACAAAATCGTAATCGGTGGGACAAATGATGATGGTGATATTGATCCTGCAATGATTACTATCATATATAAGACAGGGAAAAAGGATTCTCAAAACGGACGATTATTCAAGAGCAGAAGAAAAAATGCAAAGGTTGTTGAGGAAAATGATGGCGATAAATTGTATTCTCAGTCAAGCAACGAGGTTAATAAATTGTGTTCCTATTCAACAGACAACACACTGTGAGAGTGTCGTATTGATGACAAGAAAACAAGATAAATAAGCACCAGAAAGCAAGTATTTTGGAGGTGGAAGTATGAAAGGTTCAGAATGTAGATTAATAGAATATATGGAGGGTTCTAAAAAGCGCTTTATAATTCCGGTTTACCAGCGTAACTATGACTGGAAGATACAGAACTGTAAACAGCTTTATGACGACCTTGTTAAAGTGATAAAAAACAAAAGAAAAAGTCATTTCTTTGGAAGTTTGGTTTCTGTTTATGAACCATCTGGAAGAAATACGGAGTTTCTTGTAATCGATGGCCAGCAAAGACTAACAACGGTGTCATTATTGCTCTTAGCAATGTATAATCTTATCAAGTCTGGGATAGTAACACCGAGAGACGCTTTCATAGACAATCAGATTTATGAGGATTTCTTGGTTGATAAATATCAGCCAGAGGAAACTCGTGTTAAGCTAAAACCTGTAAAGAACGATCAAAAGGCATTTGGCAAACTGTTTAATGATGTTAATGAATACATTATGGAGTCAAATCTTACCACTAACTACAATTACTTCTATGAAAGAATCCAAAAGCAGGAAATAACGATTGATGAACTCTTTGATGCAATATGCAGATTGGAGATTATTAACATCACATTGAACAATGAGGATAACCCTCAGTTAATATTTGAAAGCTTGAATTCAACTGGTCTTGATTTGAGCGAGGGTGATAAAATCAGGAACTTTATCTTGATGGGGCTTCCTTCAAAAGAACAAGATGAGTACTATGATAAATATTGGAATAGGATTGAAGAATTTACTAAATACGATGTTAGCTCCTTTATAAGGGATTATTTGAGTGTCAAGCAGTTTGCAATAGCATCACAAAAGAAGATTTATATAAGTTTTAAGGACTATGTCGATAGGCAATCAATTGAAACAGAAAACCTTCTTAAAGATTTACTGGCATATGCTAAACGATATGAAATTTTGCTATGTGGGGGAACAAAGAACAAGGCTTTAGATGCATGTATTTATAGGCTAAATAGATTGGAGACAACGGTTACAAGACCATTCTTCCTTGAAGTATTAAGGCTTTATGATGAAAATAAACTGGATATGTCGCAAGTTGCCGAAATATTTTTGATTACAGAAAATTATTTATTCAGAAGAACAATATGTGACCTGCCGACAAATGCACTGAATAAAATATTCCTTATGCTCCATAGAGAAATCACCAGGTATGAAGATAATGATGTAGGATATGTTGAAAAATTTAAGTATGCACTTTTATCAAAGAAAGAAAGGGCACGCTTCCCTGATGATGATGAATTTTCTGAAAGGTTTACTGACAGACAGGTCTACCAGATGAATAGCAAGAATAAGATTTATATCATGGAACGTCTTGAAAATTATTCTACCGCAGAAGACAAGGATGTATATGGACATTGTGATGATGGTACCTATTCCATCGAGCATATAATGCCCCAACATTTGACTCCCGCGTGGGTTAAGGTCCTTGGAGAAGACTATGAAGAGATTCATGAGATATGGCTTCATAGAATTGCAAATCTGACTTTGACTGCCTATAACTCAAAGTATAGTAACAGTACATTCGATGAAAAGAAATCAATGAAGAATGGACTTGAAGACAGTGGTATTCGAATGAATACTTATATTGCTAAGAAAGATAAATGGACTTTGGCTGAACTGGAAGAGCGTAACCAATATTTGATGGGACGGGCTCTTGAAATTTGGTTTGCACCGGCAAGCACATTTAAGCCGGCAGAAAAACAGATGGATTCATATACTTTGGACGATGACACTTCTTTAAGCGGAAGATTAATTGCACGTTTTAGTTATAAGAATACAGAGCAGCCAGTTTCAAGTTGGGTGGAAATGTTCCAGAAAGTATTGCAAATTCTATATGCTGAAGATAAGAGCGTGATTACAAAACTTGCTGTTTCTACAGAGGATAACGTCGCACAACACTTTACCATGAATGTAGCGGATTTCAAAAAGAATGTTGAAATTGGGGATGATATTTTCGTATGGACTAATACAAGCACACAGAGCAAGATTTCAGTATTGAACAGAGTCTTTAAATTATACGATGCCGATCCAAGTGATTTAGTTTTTTACTTACGTGATGAAAGCGAAGAGAAAGAGACAGATATAGGAACGCGATACGAGATACGAAGAAAGTATTGGACTTATGCATTAGAGATTATAAAAGAAGCTCATAGAGAAGGTGGTTCTTTTACTAACGTAAATATATCAAAAAATAACTGGATTAGTGGTTTCATTGGAATTAACGGATTTAAGATTATCTGTGTAGCAAACTATGATTTTGCAAGGGTTGACTTGTTTTTAGGAAAAGCTAAGAAAGAAGATAATAAAAAAGCTTTTGATATTCTGATGACTCATAAGGATGATATTGAAAAGACTTTAGGAGTATCGCTCATTTGGTACCGCGGTGATGATATCAAGTCATCAAAGATTTCATATCAGTTAAATGGTGTAAGCATAAAAAATGAAACTGACTGGTTGAAGATGGCAAGGTTCCATGCTGATTGGAGTAAAAAATTCTATGATGTTATAGTGCCTTATCTTGGATGATATGAGGCCAAGATGGTAAGTACGTTTAGAGACTTGAAATGATAAAGAATAAAAAATTAATCAACATATTCCCATATACGAGGCATTTGTAAAATACCAAATTTTATCCATACTAACCACTCAAACCATTGTGAGAGTGTCGTATTGATGTCAAGAAAATAAGATAACAGGATATAAGACTGTTGAAATCAATGGCTTTTGTGGTTGGAGAAATAATAAATATAATACAAATTATCCATAAATTATTGTTTAGTATTAAAAAGTGTCACCACTGGTGACACAATCTAAATAATCGGAGGTGGTTGCGTTGGCAAAAAAGAAAAATGAAATAAGCATTCGTTCAAGTGCAGCAGAATATCTTACCTACCTTGCTTCTGTCGGAGAGCAGGAAGATAGCATTGAAATGCGCTACGAAGATGAAAATATATGGCTGACACAGAAGATGATGGCTAGGCTTTATGATGTTGATGTGCGTACAATTAGTGACCATATCAAAAAGGTGTATTCAGATAGCGAGTTGGAAGAAACGGCAACTATCCGAAAATTTCGGATAGTTCAAACCGAGGGTTCTCGCCAGGTTCAGAGAGAAGTGAACCATTATAACCTGCAGATGATTATTGCTGTCGGCTTCAAGGTAAACAATGAACGTGCCGTGCAGTTCACGGTCACACGGCTGCTGAATTGATTGTGGAGCGAGCCGACCACCAAAAGGAACATATGGGACTTACCACCTGGGCAGATGCTCCGGACGGCAAGATTAAGAAAAGTGATGTGACGATTGCAAAGAATTATCTGAGTGAAAATGAATTGCATCAATTGAACCGTATGGTAACGGCGTATTCGGATTTTGCTGAAAACATGACTTTAAGACGTATTCCTCTTACTATGGAGGATTGGGAAAAGAGACTCAACAGCTTTATTGAAATGTTTGATTATGGCATTTTGCAGGATGCCGGAAAGGTTTCTGCTGAAATAGCCAAACTCCACGCCGAAACTAAGTTTGAAAAATATCGTATCATTCAAGACAGATTGTTCATGTCGGACTATGACAGGTATCTGCTTGAATTAGAGAAAAAGGCGAAGAAGTAATAAAAAAGCAAATGTAAAAGCATTTTGACACGTATTTTCTGCGATGTCAAAGCCGTTTGGCAGACTACAAGTTGTGGTTTTCCTATAATAAAAGTGCAAGGGAGGTGCAATGGCGTGGACACTACGAGAATATCTGTCCTTACTATCATACTTTGTAGAAAAAATCGGAATTAGCTTTGAAAGATGTATAACTGCAAAAATTAATTCAAAGACAAAATAAGTAATACCTGGTGTTAAGTTTGGGATTTATAAAGGCTATACGAATGAAGATGTTCCTTATGGAAAAATTAAGAGTGTATGTAATTTTTTCTGTAAATTAGCCTTCTATGGCTAATCCGCATATTAGGCAGTTAAAAAATAAATATTTGATTATTGGGAAGGTTGGTGAAAATCCAGCCTTCTATTGTTTTATAGTATTATAATTCTTTGTCAGTTAGCATTGATGAATAAAATTGCTTGTATGATATATACCTTGCTATTCTACGTCCACCTCTAAATAGCATTTACATTTATATACTCTGATGATATCGTGTACTTAGTGAAAGAACATTATGATTGAAATTAAGGATATTGGTGTATTTGAAGGAATATCGGATTCTACACTTGAGAGAATATACGAATTATCTGAGAGAGGGGCATAGACTGACAGATAGATTGCCTTTTACTAATGAGGTAACCGTAAAGCAAGGTTATAATGCATGGCGTATTAAGGACTCTGTGATTGTTCATCAAGTAAAGAAAGAATGGTACGAACTTGGTAAAGCTGAAATTAAAACGGATATGGGAAATTCTGTATATGTTTATGATATGGAAAGAACCATTTGTGATTTGGTAAGAGATAGAAAAAATCAAGATACAGAGATATTTTCTAAGGCTTGGAATCTATATATCAAGAAAGACTCTAAGGATATATGGAAATTGAGAGAGTATGCTAAGGAATTTGGAATAGCACAGCAAATTGAAGAGATACTAGAGGTGATTGCATATGAATAAGGATAGCGTAACACAGAAACTAAGAAATAAAGCGAAGGAGCTTGGTTTAAATTATAATTTAGCATTAAGTAAATTTTTCTTTGATGAATTTTTGAAGCTACTTTCTAATAGCGCGCATAGAGAAAATTTTATGATTAAGGGTGGTATGCTATTAACTTATTCTTTAGGTGTACAAAATAGAGCCACTCAAGATATTGATTTTTTAGTTAAGGGATTTCCATTAGAGCCCGTAGAGATGAGAAAACTTTTAAGGCAAATGAGGGGTCTTTTGAAACCACCGACCTTGAGATATTTTAAATAAAAAAGAGAGCAAATCTTGCCCTCTTTAACTAGTCATTTGTATGTTTGATAACATCTTCAATGTTTCTGCCTGAACAGAAAATACGAATAATGGAAACGGTGGATAACTTTTCATCAACACGATAAAAAATCATGTAATTATCAACCGGTACTTTATATATTTTCATGGAAGCCCAAGGCTCCCACTCAACAAGGGAATGCCTTGCCGGAAATGTATCAAGGGAGCGAATCATCTTTCTAATACGTGATGATTGATTCTCGGCTGCAACACGTGCTTGTAATGAAAAAAGAATATACTCGTATATTTCTGTTAAATCCTCAAGTGCCTGTGGTGAGTAAATTACTTTATAGGTTTTACTCATATACCATATTCCTTTGTAAAGTAGTCATCGACTTCATCCGCGCTATAGGCTTTTCCGGTATTTAAAGAATAGATTCCTTTTTGCAGTTCTAAGTCCAGTTCTTCTTTGGTTAGACTGCCTAGAGCTAAAGGTTTTTTAGACGGAAGACGAAGTTCAAAAGGCATGCCTTTTTGAAGAACAATCTGACTGTAAAGCATCTGTATTGCACTTGATGGAGAAATTCCAAGTTGACTTAAGATGCTTTCCGCGCTTTCTTTTAAGTTTGTATCAATTCTTGCATAAACAGCACTTGTATTTGCCATGAGTTTCACACTCCTTTCTTGTCTATATTATACAAGAAAGTAAATGCAAATGCAAGCATACGCAAGCGAAACGAGAATCATAGATTTAATAAAAATGCGTATTGTGAACTACCCATAGGCTTTAGATTATGGGTAGTTCACAAGCTAAAAGAATATACAACCATAAAACAAGAAACCAAATAAAAACAAATCAGACCTCAACGACCAACAATGGTAAACACCTTGAGGTCTAATTATATCCAAGCCAACCATCATTTCAATCTTCTAAAACTCAATATACCTAGCCAATCTCTGTCCAAGCAAGACTGCGATGGCGCAGCTTGCAAGGTCCTTTACAAAGGCCAATGGGAATAGGCTGACCAAGCATGCTAGATAAGAAATTTTAGTGCCCATTGCATAGTTCAAAATAAAATAAGTATAAAGACTACCAAAGGCATAGGTAAATACCATACCAAGCAGGCAAGCTAGAAATAGCTTTACGAATGATCCAGTACCAAGTTTTTCCCTAAAATATCCAACCAAGTAGGCAGTGATTATAAAGGCTACTAGGTATCCAAATGTAGGTTTTAGTATGTACTGAGGTCCCCCACCTTCTGTAAATATTGGAAAACCTACCAAGCCGATTAATACATAGACTAGGACAGATAGTCCACCTCTTTTAGAACCAAGTAGCATACCAGCTAGCAATACAAATGTAAACTGGAAGCTAAATACAGTCACAGGAAATGGTATCCTGATAAAGGCCCCTATAGCTATCAGGGCTGTAAATAACGAACATAGAATCATTGTTTTTGTGTTCAAAAATTTCTTACTCATACAAACTCCTCCTAAATAAAAATATCTCAAAATAATTAGCATATAGTAAACCAAACATATTGATAGGTTTACTAATCTTATGTATCATAGTTTACCACATGAAAACCATATTGTAAACCATAAAAATATAAAAGTTTACTATATAGGCCTTTATAATATTTACTTATATTTGACCTGCAAAATATGCTATAATGTACTTTAGCGTATTTTTAAAATACTTAGAAAGGAGGTCTATATGATTGAAGGTTTAAAGAGGACAAAAAGGGATTTTAGCAAGGAGTCTAGACCCATTAATATAAATACGGATAAAGGAATTTTAGAAATAGGTGGCAAGTCGCCTATCATAATAGCAGGCCCATGCTCTGTTGAGTCAGAGGACCAGATAGTTTCAATTGCTAGGTCTGTCAAGGCTGCTGGAGCCAATCTCTTGAGGGGAGGAGCCTACAAGCCTAGAACATCTCCCTATGATTTTCAGGGGATGAGGGCAGATGGCCTAGACCTACTGAAAATAGCCAAGGAAGAAACTGGTCTGCCAATAGTATCGGAAATAGTTGGTATCAGCCACTTGGACCAGTTTGCAGATGTGGATATACTCCAGGTAGGGGCCAGAAACATGCAAAACTTTGAACTGTTAAAGGAACTGGGCAAGATAGGCAGGCCAGTCCTACTAAAAAGAGGCTTTTCTTCCACTATAAAGGAGTGGCTGATGAGTGCAGAGTACCTAATGTACCATGGCAATGACCAAGTCATCCTGTGCGAGAGGGGGATCAGGACCTTTAGTGACGTTACTAGGAATACCCTAGACCTATCAGTAGTACCGATTTTGAAAGAAGTCAGCCACCTACCAATAATAGTCGACCCTAGCCACGGAACAGGAATATCTAGCCTAGTGGGGTCTATGTCATTGGCGGCAATAGCAGCAGGGGCAGATGGCTTGATGATAGAGGTCCACAACGACCCACAAAATGCCCTATCAGATGGAGACCAGTCCATACTGCCGAGTAAATTTGCCCAGATAGTTGACCAGGTGGGCAAGATCAAAATAGCTTTAGAGGGTTAGTTGCGATGGTAAATAATAATGTAAATAAAAGGCATATAAGTGCAGATACAAACATAGATACAAACATAGATACAGACGTAGATACAGACGTAGATACAAATATAGATACAAACATAGATACAGACGTAGATACAAAGAGTACCTCATGCAAGTCAATTAAAATAGATACAAAGAGTAAGTCATACGAGCTTCTAATTGCTAGAGGCATCCTTGCCCAAGTAGGTGAGCTAATACTAGACAAACTACCATCGAGCAGGGGCAGCAAGATATGTATAGTTACGGACAAAAATGTTGATGCTCTTTATTCAGAGTTATTAGACCGGTCCCTAGTAAGGGCTGGATATACCACATCAAAGTACCTAATAGAGCCAGGTGAAGCCAGCAAGGACCTAGGCAACTACCAGGCAATTATAGACCATATGTCAAGTCAGGCTATGACTAGGCAGGACATAGTTATAGCCCTAGGTGGTGGCCTAGTAGGTGACCTAGCAGGTTTTTGTGCGGCAACCTACCAGAGGGGTATAGGCCTAGTCCAGCTACCTACCAGCCTGTTAGCCATGATAGATTCCAGTGTAGGTGGCAAGACTGCTATCAACACCAGCCATGGAAAAAATCAAATAGGGAGCTTCTACCAACCAGATTTGGTAGTATGTGACCCAGATTGCCTAGCAAGTCTAGGAGACCTAGACTGGGCATCAGGCATGGGAGAGATGATAAAGTATGCCATATTAGACAGGTCCATGGATATAAACAAGATAGGTTCTAGATCAGACCTAGATGGCCTAATGGAAAATATATACCAAGCCATAAGCATCAAGGCCAAATACGTCCTAGCAGATGAACTTGACAGGGGGCAGAGGCAGGCCCTTAACCTAGGTCATAGCCTAGGTCACGCCATAGAGGCACTCAGTAACTACCAGCTCAGACATGGTCAGGCAGTAGCAATAGGTATAAACCTAATATCAAGGTATGCAGTTGCCAAGGGTATGATGAAGTTTTCAGACCTTATCACCATAGTTATGGCCCTAGACAAGGCAGGCCTGGATATAGGGTGTCCATATGAAATGAGCCAAATGCTATCCCTGATAAGATCGGACAAAAAACGTCAGGGAGACAGGATAAGTCTAATAATTCCAAGGAGCATAGGTGACTGTCAGATAATCGATACACCAATTGATGACCTGGCAGCTTTTGACACAAAAACCCCAGACAGCTACAAGGGTATGAAGTTCGGACTCCTAGGAGAAAAGCTATCCCACAGCAGGTCCCCTCAAATCCATGCCAGACTAGCAGACTACGACTACCAGCTATACGAGATAGACAGGGATAGGATAGACGAATATATGGAAACCTATCCACTAGATGGGTCCAATGTGACAATACCCTACAAAGAAACAGTCATGAAATATTGCAATGACCTCTCCGATAGGGCCAAGTCTATAGGGGCAGTCAACACCCTAGTCAAATTAGGAAATGGTAGCCTATATGGGGACAATACAGATTACTACGGTTTTTCCAAGATGGTAGAGGACCTAGGCCTAGATGTAGGGGGCAAATACGTCCTAGTACTGGGCAGTGGTGGAGCATCACTGACAGTCAAGGCCTATATGGAAAATCACGGTGCAGGTCGTATAGTTACCATATCAAGAAGTGGTCAGGACAACTACCGAAATATAGATAGGCACTATGACAAGGCAGAAATTATAGTAAATGCAACACCGGTGGGTATGTATCCAGACCTAGACCAGTCACCACTTGACCTAGCTGGATTTAAAAGGCTAGAGGCAGTCCTAGACCTTATTTACAATCCAGAGGAAACTAGGCTAATCAGTCAGGCCAAGAAGATGGGAATTGCATCAGTAAACGGAATGATAATGCTAGAAGAACAGGCAAGACTAGCCTCATTTATCTTCAAGCAAAAGATATAGATAAGGAAAATAAAATGTTTGGTTATGTAAGAATAAACAAAATGGACCTAACCTTTCGTGAATATGACCACTACAAGGCCTACTATTGTGGCCTATGCAAGTACCTAAAGAGAAACCACACAGAGCTATCTAGGTTGACTATCAACTATGACATCACATTTCTCATAGTCTTGCTCAGCTCCATATACCAGCCGAGCGCCCAGGTATTTCACGAAAAGTGCATAGTAGATCCAGTAAAAAAGAAAAAACACATCATCAACGAAGTCACAGAGTATGCGGCAAGTATGAATATATTGCTAGCCTATTACAAGCTAGAAGATGATGTTAATGATGAAGGTGGTATCAAGTCTAGACTAGCCAGACGTGCCTACAAAAAATCCTTCAAGACAGCCTATGACAAGTATCCTCAAAAGGCAGAATATATAAGGGCCTGTCTAGAAGACCTAAGGTCTCTAGAACAAGACCTGTCTAGCTCCATAGACCAGACCTCAAACTGCTTTGGAAGGCTACTAGAAGAGATATTTGATTATAGGGATGATGAATACAGGGATAGGCTGAGGAAGGTAGGCTTCAACATAGGCAAGTACATATATATTATGGATGCCTACGAAGACCTAGACGAGGACCTAGAAAAAGGCAGATACAACCCCTTCACTAGTTATAGAGAGGATAGAGATGGCCTAAAAGACAGGGTAGACAAGCTAATAGGCATGACCCTGTCCAGACTAGAAGGAGCCATACTTGACCTAGATATCAAGGTCAACATGGCAATAATAGACAATATAATATATTCAGGCGTCTACCTTCGCTACAAGGGCCTAATAAATGGAGCTAACAAGAAAAAACAAGAAGAAAATATGAAATAATAGGAAAGTAAGGTAAGAATTTTGTCGAATAAATCAAAGAAAGAAAAAATAAATGAAAACAAGATGGGGTCCATGCCTGTCAAGAGGCTAATACTCAGCATGTCAGCCCCCATAGTTGTATCCATGCTAGTCCAGTCCTTATACAATGTAGTGGACAGTGTCTTTGTAGCGCAGATTAGCGAAGAGGCAATAACAGCAGTATCAATGGCCTTCCCACTCCAGCAGTTGATGATGGCAGTAGGCTTGGGTACAGCAGTAGGTGTCAACTCCTACCTATCAAGAAGCCTAGGGGCTAAGAAATTCTCCCAGGTCAACAGGATAGCCAATAACGGTCTATTTCTAGCATTTATGAGCTTTTTAGTCTTCTTCCTGATAGGACTCTTCCTATCAGAACAGCTAATATCAATTCAGACTGACAACCTTGAAATCATCAGTCATGGGCCGGTATATCTAAGAATATGCCTGATGGGGTCATTTGCCATACTCATGCACCTAATGTTTGAGAGACTCTTACAGGCAACAGGCAAGACACTATACACCATGATAGCCCAGATGACAGGAGCCGTCATAAATATAGTCCTAGACCCAATCATGATATTCGGTTGGTTTGGCCTACCAGCAATGGGCCTATCAGGAGCAGCAATAGCAACCGTCATATCACAGTGGATAGGCTTTCTATTGATAGCCTACTTCTGCATCAGCAAGGAAAAGGACATAAACATCAGCTTCAAATATATGAAGCCAGACCTCAAGATTATAAGGGATATATATGCGGTGGGAATCCCATCAATAATAATGATATCAATAGTATCGGTTACCATATTCTCGCTCAACCAGATACTATCCAGATTCTCAATTACAGCAGTAGCCCTACTAGGCATATACTTCAAGCTGCAGAGCTTCATATTTATGCCGGTATTTGGACTCAATAACGGAATAATACCTATAGTAGGCTACAACTACGGAGCCAACAACAAAGAGAGAATGAGAGAAGTCATATTCCTAGGCATGAAGTATGCAGCCGGGATTATGTTCGTTGGAACCATGATAATGATGATATTCCCAGACCAGCTCCTAGGCCTATTCAACGCATCACCACAGATGATGAAAATGGGACGAGTAGCCTTTAGGGTATTTAGCACCAGCTTTGTATTTGCAGCCATATGCATAGTATCCACAGGAGTATTCCAGGCAATTGGCAAGGGAACGCTCAGCATGACCATATCCATCATCAGACAGCTAGTAGTCCTAGTCCCCCTAGCCTACCTATTCTCACTGACAGGGAACGTAGACAGGGTATGGTGGAGCGTACTGATAGCAGAGCTAATAGCCCTAAGCATATGCATCAAAAATATTAAAAAAATTTTATAATATAAACTGTTATAGCCTACCCACCTATGATATAATTCTAATAGGAGTGTAGGCTATTATCATATAATAGGCTACTTATAAGAGTTAGGAGGAGAAATATGAAAAAATTGGGACTACTACTGGTACTAGTGGGGATAATATTTGTATCAGTACCAAAAATATCAGAATATATGTTGATGAAAAACAGCCAGGATATAGACATATCCAAGCTATCAGACAAGGACTTGGAAAAAAATGCCAACAAAAACAAGAACAACTATGACGCATCCAAGATAAATCCAATAGACATAAACGGAGTAATCTTGAATAGGGAAAAGGCAGACCTATCAAAGGTGGTCGGCCAGCTGGTAATACCATCAATCAATAAAAATATAGCAATCTTTGACGGACTAGAAAACAACAGCTTGATGTATGGGGCCTGCACTATGAAACCAGGCCAGCAGATGGGCCAGGGTAACTACGCCGTAGCAGGTCACTACTGCAAAAATGACAAGGTACTATTTGGTGGTCTAATGAAGATCAAAGACGGCGACATCATCAAGTTGACTAACAAGAAGAACATCTATGAATACAAGGTGGTCAAGACTATGAAGGTCAAGGAAGACAGGACAGACCTGATAGGTGACGGACTCCTAGGCCAGTACGATGGCAGGGCCATAGTGTCCTTGATGACGTGCTACTACGATGTAGAGGGCTATAGGTACTTTGTGATAGGTAGCTTTAGTAGGTTGTACCCTTACTCACAGGCAAAGATGCTAGAAGGTATAAGTGGATAGGAAGTAGATTAAATACACTCAGTATTTATAGTATAATAATTAAAATATTAGAAGAAGAGGTTGAAAGGGTTTTAAGGAATTACATTGCCTAGTCGGTAGGCAGGTAAGTACCATAAAAATAAATAAAAATTATATGTAACAAAAAAGTTACAACACCAATACCTAGGGGGAATTTAGTGTCATAGATGTCACTGATCCCCCTTGTAAATATAAGAAGACTAATGTATAATAATACAGGTAATGATGTATTTGTAAATGAATAAGGATAGAAAATAGGGTCACTGAGTCTATTTTTTTGAATTTTTTTGCAAAAACATCTTGAAATTATTACAATTTTGTAATAATATTAAAGTGTGAGAAATGTATGGTTACGTATATTTATTTGATGTTCGGAATCATAAGGAATTGTTAAAAGAAATGTAATCAATAATATGTTTGGGAGGAATGAAAACATGAAGAAACAAATAGCTGTTTTAATGGCTGCTGCGACTGCAGTAACAACTGTAGCTCCAGCGATTGCTACTGCTGCTGTAAATGAACATTCAGAGGTATCTGTTGCAACAGTAAATGCAAAGATAAAGGAAGCTTTGGACAAGAAATTTAAGTCTGAAGTAAATGAAGGTATAGGTAAGGATGACTTCAAGAAGACTGATGACGTTAAGGATTATCAGAAGTCTCAGTACCTTGTAGTTTTATCAACTAAGGGTACAGTAACTGACAATGAAGCGAATGGCTTATTGACTGATGCTGACAAGAAGGCTTATAATGATTTTATAAATGATTCAGAAGCTAAGAAAGTAACTGGCGGTAAGGAATATGTAGTTACAGATGCTGCTAAGGTATCAGGTCTAATAGAAAAGTTAGTTCTTTCTGGTGATGAGACAGTAGTTTCAATAATAGACAAGGGTGCTACTAAGGATGGTGAAGCAGTTGAAATAATAACTGATAAGTTAGTAAAGTCTGGTTCTAAGGTGGATGAAAAGACTCAGCAGAGTTCTAAAAAAATTGTTGAAGTACTTGCTAAATTTATAAAGACTGATAAAAAAGCTGGTTTCGTTGATGAACTAAAGGTAGATGAAAAGGCTTATGATGCTTCAAAAGATTATACTGATGCTAAAAAGATAGAAGTGAAGTTAACTAGTGGTAAGGAAATCAAGATAAAGGAAGGCGACAAGGCTATAGATCTTGAAACAGTTATGACTGATAAGACTGAGTTAAAGATTTATGATGCTGAAAGTAAGAATCCAGTTGAAGGTGTTGACCAGTCAGTTTATGATAAGATTACTGGATTTAAAAATCTTGCAACTGATGATGATAAGAAGGTTCAGCGTGACGTTGCGACTGGTGATGTAGAAGTTTATACTCTAGATGACGTGGATACTAAGGAAGTTAAGATAGAGGATATATTTACTAAGGACGGTGGATATACTGAAGCAGGTGCTGACTTTATTAATAAGATTAAGACTGCTAGAGATAAGACTGGTATATTTAATCATGCTGGTACTAGCTATAAGGTTGACCAGACAGCTTTAAAGAATGCATTAAAGGCTGCCAAGATAGTTGAAAGAAATGGTCAGTTTGCTCTTGAATTTGTTGTGGCTGCAAAGGATGCAAATGATGAATTGAGAGATGTTAAACTAAAAATATCTATGAGTGGTAAAAATGCTGTTGATCTTCAGACAGTTAAGGATGACTTAAATACAGATGAAGAAGTAGTTGTTGGTAAGTTTGTTAAGCTAATAGGTGCAGACAGATATGCAACTGCCATAAAGGTTTCTGAAGAAACGTTTGAGGATAAGAAGGCGGATTCCGTAGTAATAGTGGGTGGAGCTTCTGTAATAGACGGTCTATCTGCAGCTCCTTTAGCTTCTGCCAAGAATGCTCCTATACTTTTAGCTGGCAAGAAGGGTCTAAGTGCTGATACATTGAACGAAATAGAAAGAGTATGCGACAAGTTATATAATAAGACTGTTTATATTGTAGGTGGACAAGATTCTGTAACTAAGGATGTTGAGAAGCAGTTAAAAGATAAATTCCCAAGTGTTGTTATTAATAGGATAGCTGGATCTGATAGATATGACACATCTCTTAAGATAGCAAAGAGATTGAAGGATGATAAATCCATTTCAAATAGAGCTTTTGCAGTTGGTGGTAAGGGTGCACCAGATGCAATGTCAATAGCTCCAGTGGCTGCTGATAGAGCTTATAACAAGGGCAAGGTAAATCCGATTATAGTAGTTCCAAAGGATGCTGTTTCTAAGGATGTTAGAGACTACCTAGGAAATTCTAGTATAAATGATATAGTTGCTCTAGGTGGAGAGTCTACAATATCTACTCAGGCTCTTAAGGACTTAAGGGCTATTGCTGGTGGTGCTTCTATAGAAAGAGTGTATGGCGAAAGCAGATATGCAACTAACCTAGCGATACTTAAGAAGTACTACTCTGCTAGTGGCATAAAGAAAAATGGTCTAATAGTAGCAAGTGGTGCAGAGGATAAGTTGGTTGACGCTCAGACTGCAAGTATTTTTGCAGCAGGAAAAGAAACTCGTCCAATAATGCTTGCTGGTAATAAGGCAACTGATGATCAGGCTGACTACTTAAAGAATAATAAGAAGGATTTAGCTAAGAAGGTTTACCAGGTTGGTGGAGTTGTATCTGCTGACGTTATGAAGACTGTTGTTGAAAAGTTAGGTCTTTAATATCTACTGATAAATAGAAATAAATACTAAACAATTAGTAATAAGGGTATGGATAGAGGATTTCCTCTATCCATACTTTTTGGGTTCTATAATATATGGTTCTATAATATATAGCGTTGATGGTAACAAAAATGCTTTCAAAGTCGTAA
>NZ_JRNB01000088.1 GCF_000758885.1 Peptostreptococcus sp. MV1
CAAAAAGTCGATAAAAATGATTAGAAAGTCCTTGACAAGTTGTTACAGGAAAAACTGCCAAATCAATCCTTATATCCTGTGGAGCAAGGCTTGCTCCATTTGATATCGAAGAACTAAGGGATCTTATGAAAGAAGATGAACTTGAGCTTGATACACTTGGAGAAAAGAAAACAGCTTTATTCGTAATAATATCGGATACAGATGATACATTTAACTTTGTAGTATCAATAATGTACTCACAATTATTTAATCTATTATGTGATAAAGCAGATGATGAATATGGCGGAAGACTTCCTGTTCATGTGAGATGCCTACTTGATGAATTCGCAAATATCGGCTTAATTCCTAAATTTGAAAAGCTGATAGCAACTATTAGAAGTAGAGAAATATCAGCTTGTATAATATTACAAGCACAATCACAACTAAAAAGTATCTATAAAGATAATGCAGATACCATAGTTGGCAATTGTGATTCTACATTATTTTTAGGAGGCAAAGAAAGAACAACATTAAAAGAATTATCTGAAAGCCTAGGCAAAGAAACAATAGACCTATATAACACATCAGAAACAAGATCAAATCAAAAGAGCTTTGGTTTAAATTATCAAAAAACCGGTAAGGAACTTATGAGTCAAGATGAAATAACTGTAATGGACGGTGGTAAGTGTATATACCAGCTAAGAGGAGTAAGACCTTTCTTATCTTATAAATTTGATATTACAAAGCATAAGAATTACAAGTTATTGGAAGATTATGATAAGAGAAATATATTTGACATAGAGAAATACCTGCATAGAAAAGATGAGGTTAAGTTAAAAGAGAGTATGGTAGTTGAAATATTAGATGAATAAATTTAAAATTAAATAAGAAGTAAGATAGATATTTAGGAAAGATTAAAAGAAAATACTTGACAAAAAATATTTTATAACATATAATAATGTCAACAGTACCCGACACGCCTCTTAACAATGCGGACCAAGTCGGGTCATTTGATTTTAGGAGAAAAAATGAAAAAAATTCATCAAGAACCGATTAGTATAGAAAATCAAGTAAAAAACTTAATAGACTTAGGACTTTTAGTAGAAGATAAAACTTATGCTAAGAAAATTCTTGGAAGAATATCCTTTTACAGGCTGATTAAAGCTTATAGTATCACATTAAAAAAAGATGGAAGATATATATCAGGAATAAGTTTTGAAGATATTGTAAGTTTATATAAATTTGATAGAGAACTTAGACAGCTTATATTTGAAACAATAGAGCATATTGAAGTTTCTTTAAGAGCAGTTATCACAAACTATTTTTCTTTAAGATATGGGAACTTTTCATATAAAGATATGAATAATTTTGAGAAACAAAAGGAACAAGAAAGGGTACTAGAAGAATTAGCAAGGGAAGTTAAAAGAAATAGACGCTCACCATTTATAAAAAACTTTAAAGACAATTATGAAGGTGGAGAAATTCCACTCTATGCAGTGATAGAAGTAGCAAGTTTTGGAACTTTATCTAAAATGTATAAGAATATGAAAAATGAAGATAAAAGTAAAATTGCAAAAGTCTTTCATACAGACTACCATTACTTTGAATCTTGGATAGAAAATTTTGCCTATATAAGAAATATATGTGCCCATTATGGCAGGCTATATGGAGCAAAGCTTACAAAATCACCAAAGCTATATAAAGAATATTTAAAAAATAATATTTCAAACAATACAATATTTGCTACATTAGTTAATCTTAAAATAGTTTCTGAAGAAGAAAATTACAAAAATTTTTATCATGATCTAATAGCACTAATAGCAAGATATGAAAATATTGAATTAAGACATGTTGGCTTTATAGAAAACTGGAAAGAATTACTAAAACCATAAAATTAAATAGAGAAATTTACACCGAAAAAAACATTTCGGTGTTTTTTTATGCCCAAAGGAGGAAGAATGAAATATATACGAGATGAGCCGAAAAAATAAGATACAGAGAAAAATGAAATATTAATTAATTAGAAGTAGAAGCGATAGAGAAAACTATCGCTTTTTTTATGGAATAAAGGAGATAGAACAAATGGAAAGAGAAATGCTAAATATTAATGGAAATCTAGTAGGAGAAATAAAAACAACTGCAATAGATACAAAGGAAGGAGAAAAAGAAGTAGCTAACTTCACAATAGTTAGAAAGAACAAAGAAGAAGGAAAGGTTAAGAAAGAATATATCTACTGTAATCTCTACGGAGAAAAGGCAAAAAGTGTGAAGGAATTTAAAAGTGGAGAATACATCCATATTTTTGGATATTTTAAGGAAACAAAAAAAGAAGACAAGACATTTAAAAATTTTATCGTAAAGCACATAAATAAAATTAAAAAAGAAGAAAAAGAGGAGGAAATATAAATGGAATTTTTTACACAAGCAGTAAATGTATTAAAAATATTAGTTACAGCAATTGGTGCAGGGCTTGGAGCATGGGGTGTTATCAACCTGATGGAAGGTTATGGGGATGACAACCCTGGTGCTAAATCTCAAGGCATTAAGCAGCTTATGGCTAAGTAGATGTAATCAAGAAAAGAAAGGAAAAGCACAATCCAGACGGAACCGGCGGTTGTGTCAAGAAATGTTTGTGGAATAGCAAGAACTTTGATATAATAGGAGCAGGAACCCCGTAACCGGGAGAAAGGCAGGAGGATAAATGCACATAAGCTATAAACCTCTCTGGCATACGCTGGTTGAGCGCAATATGAGGAAAGAGGACTTGCGGATTGCCGCCGGTCTTACCACAAATATGATTGCCAACATGGGTAAAGGCAAAAACATCAGCATGGAAACGCTGGTTCGTATCTGCGAAGCCCTGAATTGTGGAATTTTGGATGTGATTGAGTTGGAGCAAGACGAACCGAAACATGATTGACTTTTGGGGGATAGGATGTTATACTAAGAGAGAATCATAAGCAACTCTGTTTTGTCAGAGTAAATACACAGGGAGGATTTGTTATGTTTAGAGAAATGCGCCTGAAAAGGCAACTTCTTTCAAAAGAAGATACCCAAAAAGTATTGTATCAGGGAACATCTGGAGTTTTAGCTGTATCAGGTGATGATGATTATCCCTATGCGGTTCCGCTTAGCTATGTATATGATGGGCATAAAATTTATTTCCATGGTGCCAAAGCCGGACACAAATTAGACTCTATTGTCAAAAATCCGAAAGCCTCTTTTTGCGTAATTGACAAAGACCAAATAGTACCGGATGAATACACAACTTATTTTAGAAGTGTCATTGTTTTTGGAACGATTCGCATTCTTCACGATGAAGCAGAAAAAAGAGAAGCCATTGAAAAATTGGCAGTTAAATATGCGCCTGATGATACAGAAGAAAATCGTAACAAAGCGATTGAAAGGGAATGGAATCCGTTATGTGTGTTGGAAATGACCCCTGAACATATAACTGGAAAAGAAGCGATTGAGTTAGTTAGACAGCATAAATAAGCAATCAAATGTTATTATCAGCCCGCCGGGGCATAGATATTGTGTAGTAGGCCTGCGTTACACAAAACGCAGGCCTATTTGTATTTAAGGAGTGAAAGAATATGTGGTTTTTATTAGGTACTACATTAACAGCAAGTTTTTTTGACAGTTTGAATCCATCTGCTATTGCACAGCAGATGTTGCTTCAAGCTATGGTAAAAAAGAAGCGCCATATTTGGTTTTTTATTTGTGGCATTGGAACAGCAAATTTGATAATGGGCCTTGCCATTTACTACGGAATTGCTACATGGGTATCAAAATTTCTTACGAAAATCGTCAATGCGTATCCGCTGTATGTGTATGGGGCGGCGGCAATAGGCGGTATCGTCCTTTTGGGGGCTGGAATCCGGCTTATCATCAAGACAAGACAAAGCAACGCTGAAAAAAACAATAATGGATGTGAGGAAACCGAAAATGTCAAAGCCCCTGCCCAGCTTTCCCCGGTATCGTTGTTTATCATGGGAGCAGCTTTTTGTATGGTAGAATTGACGAGCGCATTTCCGTATTTTGGCTTTTTAGCACTATTGACAAGTTATCATTTGATATTTCCATTGGCGCTGCTATTTATGTTGATTTATAACTTTATGTATATGCTCCCACTTATCCTGCTCTATTTTGGTTATAACAAATTGCAAGGGACAACTACAATCAAAAAATTAGAAAGCGTATTGGATAAAGTATCATCGTACATTGTACCAGTTGTGGTAAGTTTGGTTGGTATCCTTTTACAGGCTGATTAAAGCTTATAGTATCACATTAAAAAAAGATGGAAG
>NZ_JRNB01000089.1 GCF_000758885.1 Peptostreptococcus sp. MV1
CAATCCTTTTTCTGAAGATATTTTTCATGCTCTGTTATCTTCCAATAGGCTTTGTAAACTTCTTCATTTACTGGTACGGCTTTTCCTTTGACATAAAGGTAATATTCTTTCTTCTCCATTGTGTGTTCCTCCTTTTTTAAGTTCTCTTTTTGGGTTTTCTGAGAATAAAAAAGGAGGGCTTCTACACTTTGGCGTAAAAAGTCCTCCGAAAATAACAATCAAATTAACTCTTATTGTTATTACACTATTTAATTGTTCAAGAAAATATCTATATAAAAGCGAACCAAAAAGGCATAATCAACAGCCTATTTACAAAACATGAATACGCACTCATTCACATTACCTCCATAACTATTTCTACACTTAGATGCCTCCTTATTTTTGAATCAGCAGATGAAATTCGTAATTATAAATTGTTCTTTATTACCAATCTCAATTTTTTATGAATGCTAATAGCAAAAGGAATTGTGATGATTGTTGTTATCAAATCTGAAATTGCTTGTGCATATATAACACCATTTAGTCCCATAAATTTAGGCAACATTAAAATGATAGGGATAAATACAATGCCTTGTCGCAATGAGTTTAGAAATATTCCCCCTAATGCCTTTCCCATAGACAAATATAAGGTAGAGTAGGTAAACTGAAATCCAAATGTTATAAACATAATGACACCTGCTCGTAATGCCTGCACTGCTATATTTAATACATTTTCATCAGTCCCAAATATAGATAATATACTTGGTGAAAAAATATAAATTATCAAAGTCCACACTATGCAAAATACATTTGTCCATTTAATACTTGCCTTGATAGCACCTCTCACTCTTTCATAATTCTTAGCTCCGTAATTAAATCCGGCTAACGGTTGAAGTCCCTTCATATATCCCAATACAACATTTGTTCCAAGTGTTACAATCCTAAGAGCAATACCTATTGCAGCTATTGCTTCTTCTCCATAAAAGGACGCTGCATAAGATATTTTACTTATAGATATAGTTTGTAAAATCTGAAGTATCAACATGGAAATTCCTATCTTCAATATCTCTTTATAAATTGCAAATGTAGGCTTGAAGTTAGATAATTTCATCTCAATTAAATTTTTATCTCCTATAAAGTAAATGAGATACATTAGACTCGTTATCACTCTGGTTATAAGTGTCGCAATAGCTGCACCTCTCACTCCTAAATTAAGTCCAAATATGAATATCGGATCCAAAACCATATTTGATATAGAACCTAAAAGCATAGCTTTTAATGAAATTTTGGCAGCTCCTTGTGCAACGACTAAGTTACCAAGTGTTACATTGATTGATCCCAAAATACCGCCTACTATGAATATTCCTGTATAAGACTTAGAAATTTCCATAATAGATGGAATGGCTCCCATAAATTTCAAAACGCCCTCTAAATAGCAAAACAATACAATAGCTGTAATTATCCCTAAAATTGCACTTGATATAAGAGCAACTGTTGCTACAATACTTGCTTCCTTTTTATTATTTTCTCCAAGTAGCCTTGATATATAAGAGCCTGCTCCTGCACCAAATGTTAATCCTATTCCTAAAAAGATAAGTTGAATTGGGAACGCAACTGAAACGGCAGCTACTGCCTCTTTCCCAAGTCCAGACACAAAATAGGTATCCACAACATTGTATAAAGCAGCTACCAATAAACTGACAACCATAGGAATACCTAACTTAAAAAGTGACTTATCAATATTTTCTTCTTTCAAAATTTTTATTCTGTTTTCGTTCATTTAAACTTTCTCCACTTCTCAATATTTTGTTTTCTGTATTTATGCAACAAAAAAAGGCATAAATACAAAATAGTATCTGCCTTTTGCTTAATAATTTATAAAACAAAAGGCTACAGACAAAACATTGCCTATAGCCCTTTACATTTTAATTATATATCGAGAAATGTACACAAAAACAAAGCCAATAAATGGCCTAATTTTTTTGTATTTCCCGATGAAATATTAAATGCAATCTATTTGCTATACTCTGTACAATGTTTCATCGGTTTCATTTGTACAGAATTAAGTTTGTTCTTAGGATGATTTCTTAAGTGAATTCTCATAACAATCCCCTTTCAGCTATATAGTAATATTTTATCATATTTTTCAAAAATCGTCAAAACAACATACTCACATCAGAAAGTTTCGATTTTCCCCTTAAAATTATTCGCTTTATCTATCAACGAACCTCTGAATCCCATTGTAAAAGCAATGTTACTACTTCTAATTGCCAAAAGTTTATCTCCTATGTTAACACCCAAAGAATCCATTAAAGACTGAGGAAGATTTACATTTGTTCCATTCAAAGATAGCCATCCATACATTCTCCCCTTATATGAAATAAGTTCTCCCTCTTGTAAACTTCTCTCTGCCAAACATTTATTTCTAACTAATATGCTATTTAATTTTGAATCGGAAAGTAATTTTTCCGGCATAACACAGAAGCCACCTGTCTGCTTACTTCCTGAAACAATATAGACATACTTTTCTTTTTCTAATTTGTACTCCTTTATTGCCATAGTCGGAAAACTTAACTCTCCATCTTCTTTTATCTTCGACCAACCAAAAATATATTTTCCGCCTTTAGTCATCTGTGGCATTGTCTTCACTCTCCTTTAATGCTCTTTTGGTAATTCGAATTGCACCGGCACTATGGATACGAACAACAGGATGTGCATCATTATCTGCAAGCCACTGTAATTTTTCTAAGTATGGTTTGACATAGTACGGTTTCCTTTTTCCTATTACTCTGAACATTTCAGGTGCTTCTATCCGTATTCTCTCCCCTTTGTCTTGTATCATTTCATAAAACATATCAAGTTTTTCACAGAACAGTTCCGGAGCATTTGTTGCAATATTTTCACAAGCCCAAACGAATGCAAGTCTTACTTCATCTACATTATCTTTTCTCATTTCCATTATTTTATCTAAATATGGAACAATCAACTGCTTATCAGCTCTGCCTATTCTTCCAAGTGCATTTACTGAACGCTCTCTTAATTTAGAGCGATCATCATGTAAGTAACTTGCAATATCTGCAACATACTTTTTTACTTCTAATGGATAATTTAATCCCATTTCTCCAAGAAGCCATAAGACCTTTGCTTTTACATCGTCAGAATGATTTTCGTTCAAGTAAATAGAAACTTCATCAATAGCTGTTTTCCAATTCTCCTTATTTTTCGGGTTGTATAATATTTAGCGTTGGTGAGAGAAAAAATTCTCTCCCAACGCTAAAT
>NZ_JRNB01000090.1 GCF_000758885.1 Peptostreptococcus sp. MV1
AAGAAACCTTTGATAATGTGCAAAGGATAAGAGGAAATGTAAAAAGGTATCCTGATGGTTGGGGCGAATATCACCCACTAACAGGACTGATGTATTGTGCNGATTGTGGNAGCAAGATGTATGTTCATAGGACAAATAACTATAAGAATATTCCTTATTATGTTTGCAGTAATTATAAGAAAGTACCTTGCGGAACGCTATGTCCATCAGCTCATAGGATAAAAGCAGAAGTAGTCNTAAACCTTATCCAAGAAACATTAAAAGATATAAAAAATTATCTTGATGAAGATAATGAAGCATTTATTCATTCCATTCAAAATGAAATGGAAGAAAAGGAAAAGGCACATATAGAAAANAAAAAGATAAGATTAACAGAAAGCCAAAACAGGCTTCAAGAGCTGGAACGATTGATGTGCAGAATTTATGAAGATATGATTTTAAATAAGATACCGAATAATCGCTATGAAATTTTAAATAACCAATATGAAACTGAGCAACTCACGTTAAGNAAAGAGATTAAAGACTTAGAGCTTGTAATATCAAGATATGAAANGGAAACAGATAAGGCAAGAAAATTCATATCCCTTATTAGTCGTTATGAAAACTTTGATAATCTCACAAACACAATGATAAATGAGTTTGTAAAGAAGATAATCATTCATGAAAGAGATAGGAAAGGNAGTCAAACATCAAAGCAAAAGATAGAAATATATTTTAACTTCATAGGAAATTATGAAGTGCCAAAAGAAGAGTTAAGCGAAGAAGAACGATCAAAACTTGAGGAAGAAGAACGAAAAATTAATGAGAGAAGAGACAGACTTCATCAAAATTATCTAAAGCGTAAAGCAAATGGAAAACAACAGGAGTATGAGGAAAGGTATAAGGAAAGGAGAGAACAGAAAAAACAGGAGAAGCTAAAGAGTTTAAGAAAAGACTATGAAAAAGCATAAAATAACAAGATTAAAATCAATTGACAATTTGTCAGTTTAGATGTATTATATAAATAATAGGAGGTATAAAATGAGAGATGTAAAAGAACCTGAAATACGACGTGCAGAGATTATGGATGCTGCAATGATACTCTTTATGGAGAAAGGATATACTAATACAACAACTCAGGATATAGTTGATAAAGTAAATATATCAAGAGGGTTGTTATATTATCACTTTAAGAATAAAGAGGATATCTTATATTGTCTTGTAGAACAATATTCAGATAGACTACTGAAAGATATTTATATTATTGCTTATGATGAAGATAAAACTGCCATAGAAAAAATCAGATCATTTATAGATGTTACAATTATATCTTCAGAAAATATTTCAGCAGAGGGTACAGTGCTACAAAAAACAATTGACCTTAAAGAAAATCAATATATGATAGATAAGTTATCCCATAAGCTTGTTGAAAAACTGACAATATATTTTGAAAAGATTATAAATCAAGGAATAATGGAAAGAGTTTTTTCTGTAAAATATCCATTAGAAACAGCAGAGTTGCTTATGACAGCTTATGTTTTTGTTTCAAATAACATAAGTATAAGATATTTAAAGGAAGAACCTGTTGATAACTACTTAAATGCATTTAAGATAATGCTTGAACAAAGCTTAAATACGAAAAAGCTCTTTAGTAATTAAAAAAGAATAGAATGTTTGCAAGGAGAATAATTTGCCGATAGCTACTGATACACAAGTTATCGGTTTTATTTCAAGGAATAACTGACAAATTGTCAATGGAGGTGGAAATTATGTTAGAGATAAAGAATTTTAGTAAATTCTATGGGAACAAAAAGGCTGTTGAAAACTTATCCATTTCAGTACAGTCTGGAGATATTTATGGATTCATTGGTGCAAATGGAGCCGGAAAAACTACAACGATAAAAGCGGTAGTTGGAATTCATGATTTTGAGAATGGAAGTATAACGATTGACGGGCATTCTATTAAAGAAGAGCCTGTTATTTGTAAGAAAATAATGGCATACATTCCGGATAATCCGGATTTATATGAACATCTAACAGGATTTCAGTACATCAATTTTATTGCTGATTTATTTGAAGTTTCTACTGAAATACGCAGAGAAAGAATTCAGAGATACGGCGATTTATTTGAAATGACGAAACATCTTTCGGGAATGATATCTTCGTATTCACATGGCATGAAGCAAAGAACGGCTATTATTTCTGCACTGGTGCATTCTCCAAAGTTACTAATTTTAGATGAACCTTTTGTTGGACTTGATCCGAAAGCAACTTTTCTACTAAAGAAAATAATGCACGAATGCGTATCAGATGGAGGAGCTATTTTCTTTTCAACACATGTATTGGATGTTGCAGAAAAATTATGTAATAAAATTGCAATTATAAAAAATGGAAAGTTAATTGCGAGCGGAAATACAGAAGAAGTCAAAGGCAATAAATCTTTGGAAACTTTTTTCATGGAGGTGCAGGATAATGAGCAAAATTTGGATACTAATTAGAGCACAATTGATAAATTTCTTTCCGATCAACGAAATGAAAGAGCCGGGAAATAAAAAACAAAGTTCAATTGTTATTGCAAGTTTTGGAATAATAACTCTTGCTATATTTTTCTTTGTTTATAATATCATAACAGCCAAAACATTGGTACAACTGGGACAGCAGGAGTTGATACCGGCATATATGGTATCGGTATCAAGCTTTGCAATATTATTTTTGACAATATTTTATTCGAATGGGATTTTATTTGGCAGTCGTGATATGGAAAATCTTTTGTCATTGCCTGTAAAAAGTTCGGATATTATAAGCAGCAAGTTTATGTTTATGTATTTATTGAATTTTTTAATAGGATTGATGTTTATGCTTCCGGGGGGAATTGTTTGGGTGTTAAACGGAAGTTTAAATGCATTACAGATTATATTGTATTTTACTTCCATAATTTTTGTTCCGTTGATACCTATGTGTATAGCAGCATGTATGGGAATCATTATTGTTGTTGCTTCATCTTTCTTTAAGAGAAAAAATGTTATTGCTTTAATTTTTTCATTTGCAATGATAGGGATAATTGGATATATTGCAGTGTCAGCTATGAAATCAGGTAATGAAAATAGTATTGGGATTATGCTTTCTAAGCAAATTACCAGATTGTACCCGTTATCTAAGCTATTTATGGAATACTATAATTTTCCAATTTACATTGGAGTAGGATTATTTATTGTTCTTTCAATAGTATTTTTTTATATATTTGCCAAAGTGGTTTCATTGAAGTATGGGTTGCTTAATACTCTTGCTAAAACAACAACAAGATATTCTGACAACAAAAATTCGAATAATAGAAAATCAGTATTTTTTGCCCTATATAAAAAAGAAATGGGACTGTTTCTAAATTCATATATGGCAGTATTGAATGCAGGTCTTGGTGTAATACTTTTATGTGTTTTCAGCATATTTCTTCTTTTTAATTCTTTACAACAAATAGGGGAATATGCGGGAATCGAAAATGTTAATGAATATCTTTCAAATTTTGCTCCGATGTGTATTGCTTCAATGTTTTTACTTAGTTGTCCGGCAGCATTTTCCATATCTTTAGAAGGTAAAAATGTTTGGATTTTGCAAAGTTCTCCTATTAGGGTAAAAACGATTTTAAATTCTAAGATTGCAGTAAATCTTACGCTTCATTTAATTGGATATATTGTTTCTGTGTTTATATTTTTGCTAAAGCTTGATATGGACATTATTCAAACCATCAGCTTAATAATTGTTCCTATTTGTTATTCCGTTTTTATAACAGTGATTGGAATTTCTTTGAATAAAAAATTTCCCAACTTTGAATGGGAAAGTGAGATGATGATAGTAAAACAGAGTATGCCTGTTATTGTATCTGCAATTATTGGAATGGCTGCATTAGTTATACCAATTCTTTTCCATTGGTTTTTGCATTTTTCTATAGTACCTACATTATTGGGAGTAGCACTTATTTTGCTCGTTATTGCGGGTGGCGTTTATATAAAAACTTGTAGATTAAATTTTTAGTTTAAGGAGGAGATGTTCTATGAAAAAAATTATTAAAAGATATAATGGTGTTTATTTCAATATTAAGTTTATTTGCAATATTTCAGGAATAAAAGATGATAGATTTAGTTAGTATATTTGATTCCCTATCAAATCCCATTAGAATGGATATTTTATTAATTATTTCTAATAAAAATTTAACTGCTGGAGAAATAGCAAGTCATTTTAAATTAGAAAAAGCAACTATATCTTATCATCTATCTTTATTAAAAAAGAGTAAATTAATTACCGACAGTAGATATAAAAATTATATCTATTATTCAATTAATAGGGATACATTTGTAGAAGTTATAAGGTGGTTAGATAAATTTTAGGAAAATAGAAAGCTATTGACAAATAGAAAGGAGATTTGCCATGAAAAAAAGATTTTTGAAAGATGTATTAGTGCTGATAGGAATGATGTTTGTAATATTTATTATTTGCATATTTCTTCCAGAGAAAATTCCTGTTCATTTCAATACAAAAGGAACCCCTGATATGTTTGCTAATAAATATTATCTTCTATTCGCTACAGTTATTCCATACTCTGCATATTGGAAATTTGTACGAGGAAGGAAAAATAAAAATAAATGAATGTATATCTATATTTGCAAATTGCTTCAGCGTTAAGAGTGTCTATTTTAAGAGGCGATTATGTTCCGGGACAACAGATGCCATCTATAAGGGCTTTAGTACAGAGGGAGGGATGTAATCCTGCAACAGTTCAAAAAGCTTTAAAAGTTCTTGAGAAACAGGGACTGATTGTTAGTCGTGGAAGTAAAGGATATTTTGTTATTGAAAGTGATCAGAAAATAATTGAGTTAAGAAATCAGGATTCGAATACACTAACAAAAATGTTGTTGGAAAAACTATATGAGTTAGGATTTTCGGATACTGAGATAATCAAGATGTTTGAAGAATATGTTGCAACTAAAAATAAATGATTAACATGGAAAAACTAATCTAAGAAGGGAGAAAGATTTGATTTATATAAGTTTTATGGAGGGATAAATAATGGGAACATCAAATTCTGTTATTAGCATAAGATATATTTATCCTTTTTTATGTTTGTAATTGCTTACACATAGCAATATCATTTTATCAAAACCAACAAAGTAGAAAATCATATAAAGTATTAGTTTTTAACCTAAGAGGACATTTTACACCAAAGTGTAGAAGTCCTCCTTTTTTATTCTCGGAAAACCAAAACAGAGAAATAAAAAAGGAGGAACACTGGGTGGAAAAGAAAGAATATTACCTTTATGTAAAAGGCAAAGCCGTACCTGTAAGCGAAGAAGTCTACAAAGCCTACTGGAAGATAACAGAACATGAAAAGTATCTCCAAAGAAAAGATTGGAAGCACAATGTCATATCATTTTCAGCACTGGATCATGACGGACATTTTGTAGACAACATCATAGATGAAAAAATAGACTTAGAAAAAATTGTAGAAGTAAAAATGCAAA
>NZ_JRNB01000091.1 GCF_000758885.1 Peptostreptococcus sp. MV1
AAGAAACCTTTGATAATGTGCAAAGGATAAGAGGAAATGTAAAAAGGTATCCTGATGGTTGGGGCGAATATCACCCACTAACAGGACTGATGTATTGTGCNGATTGTGGNAGCAAGATGTATGTTCATAGGACAAATAACTATAAGAATATTCCTTATTATGTTTGCAGTAATTATAAGAAAGTACCTTGCGGAACGCTATGTCCATCAGCTCATAGGATAAAAGCAGAAGTAGTCNTAAACCTTATCCAAGAAACATTAAAAGATATAAAAAATTATCTTGATGAAGATAATGAAGCATTTATTCATTCCATTCAAAATGAAATGGAAGAAAAGGAAAAGGCACATATAGAAAANAAAAAGATAAGATTAACAGAAAGCCAAAACAGGCTTCAAGAGCTGGAACGATTGATGTGCAGAATTTATGAAGATATGATTTTAAATAAGATACCGAATAATCGCTATGAAATTTTAAATAACCAATATGAAACTGAGCAACTCACGTTAAGNAAAGAGATTAAAGACTTAGAGCTTGTAATATCAAGATATGAAANGGAAACAGATAAGGCAAGAAAATTCATATCCCTTATTAGTCGTTATGAAAACTTTGATAATCTCACAAACACAATGATAAATGAGTTTGTAAAGAAGATAATCATTCATGAAAGAGATAGGAAAGGNAGTCAAACATCAAAGCAAAAGATAGAAATATATTTTAACTTCATAGGAAATTATGAAGTGCCAAAAGAAGAGTTAAGCGAAGAAGAACGATCAAAACTTGAGGAAGAAGAACGAAAAATTAATGAGAGAAGAGACAGACTTCATCAAAATTATCTAAAGCGTAAAGCAAATGGAAAACAACAGGAGTATGAGGAAAGGTATAAGGAAAGGAGAGAACAGAAAAAACAGGAGAAGTTAAAGGTTTTGAAAAGGGCAGGTATACTGATGAAGGATTATAAAAACAAGGAATCATTTAAAGAGAGCGTGTAAAAATTACACGCTCTAAATTTATGTTTTATAATATTGGGATAAATTTCTTTAGTTAAGCATACTTCTATATTTACTTGGTGTGATACCATAAGTTGATTTGAATATTTTAGCAAAATGTCCTGTGTGTGTATAGCCAACTTTTTCTGCTATCGTAGATATTTTATACTCGGGATTTTTCAGCAATAATAATGCCCTATTAAGCCTTAGTTCTTTTAAGTACTCGTAGGGAGGAACACCGTAGTATTTGCGAAAAGCTAATTGAAATCGCGCAGGACTCATTAAAGCAATTTTAGAGAGTTCAAGTCCGTCAATATGAACCGATAAATCTTTTTTCATAGCTGATACAGCCCTTTTCAGATTTTGCTTATCTTTTTTAGTTAAGACAACGGATATATTTTTTTCCTTTTCTTCTAACTCTGTAATTATGATAGATAATAGTTCCATAACTTTGCTTTCCAAATATAAAGGCAAAATCTTTCCTTCAGCTTGGGATTCTCTTATCTGTTGAAATATAAAATTCAACTGCGGAGAATTTTGAGTTTTTAACAAATAAGAATTAAGAATCTTTGCTTTTTCATATTCAAAATCATCATATTTTAATTTTAAGAAAGTATCAAAGTATTCTTTGGTTAGGATTATTTTCGTAAACTTTACAGGCTTATTTGCCTCACAATAGGTATAAGTTTTCTTTTCTGTATTTAAGTAACAATATATACCTTTTTCTACATTATTTAACTTTCTGCCACCGACTTTAAATGAACTGCTTTCTGTTTCAAATTGGCTAATCTCTAAATACTTTTCAGATACTTCGGTTATTTTCTCCATTGTTTCATTTGGAGTAAAGTTAGCAATTAAAATTAGAATTAAACGGCTGTCAAATTTTAGTATGCGAAAAGTACCTTTGCCAAAATGGGGATCTATTTTAAAGATTTGTTTGTTTTCAGTTGATAAAGTTGGAACAGGAATAAAAGGAGCGTCATGTACTAAGTTTGTTAAATAATCAATAACTGTTCTATCCATCAATTCTACTCACCTCTTTTAATATCACAAATTTATTTTATTATATCACAAATTTATAAAAATGTAAATAGAAATACTGATAAAAAGCTTATAAATAAAGGGATTACAAGGAATATCAAAATTCATAGTTAGATTTTGAGTTATAAAAAATTAGCTTTATAATGAATGTAGTTAGTTAGATACGGCTAACAATTATGAAAGGAGATGGAATAACTAATGGAAAAAAAGAAGACAGGGATATCTTATGTATTCCAATTAGCAAAAGATGAGAGAAAAAAGCTACATTTAGGAATGTTTTTATCTGTCATTTCTGCGGCTTTATCATTAGTTCCTTATTTTGTAGTTTATAAGATATTACTAATGATATTCCAGAAGAATATTTCGTATACAGAAATTTTAATGTGGGCAGGTATAGGAATTATAAGTGCTGTTTTGCAAGCAATACTAATGTCCTTTGCGGGCATTTTATCTCATACAGCAGCTTTTAACACAATACACAGAATTAAGCTGAAAGTTGTAAATCATATTTCAAAATTTAATTTGGGATTCTTTCAAGAGCATGCCCCCGGAGAAATTAAAACATTGTTGTTTGATGATGTAGATAGAGTTGAAAATTTTTTGGCTCATAGCACTTTGGAATTAGCTCAGGCAGCAGTTGTTCCGGTTATTATGTTCATTTTCATGTTGAAATTAAATTGGATGATGGCACTTGTTATGCTTATTCCTATGATTTTGGGATTAGGAATTCCTATGATGCTAATGAAAAATTATCCGGATATGTCAACGGAGCTATCCGAAGATATTGCTGATTTAAATGCTTCGGCAAACGAATTTATAAAGGCTATGCCTGTAATAAAAATGTATCATTTAACAGCAGAAAAATTTGAACAATATAGAAGCTCATTGAATGCGTATATTACTTGTTGGAAAAAGATGTGTATGAGCTCTTGCTATCCTTTATCAATAACCTTAGTGGTTTTGGATTCAGCAATCTTATTTACATTGCCGTTCGGAGGATATTTCTTTTTGAGAAATTCTTTATCAGCAACATCCTATTTGCTATTTATTATGCTTACAATGTGCTTTTTTGTTTCGTTCTTAAATATGGTAACAATCTTTATGCAATCTATGGAGCTTGGAAGCGGATTGGATAACATAAAAAAAATAATGGATATGGATGAATTGAAAGACGGAACAAAAATCATAAACAAGAATGAGTGTATGAAAATAGATTTTAAAGACGTTACTTTCAGCTATGACGATGAAGAAACAAAAAATAAAGCATTACAACATATAAATTTATCCTTAAAACCGAATACAATAAATGCTTTTGTGGGACCTTCCGGTGCAGGCAAGACAACTGCTGCACAATTGATTGGGAGGTACTGGGATGTAACAAGTGGAGCAATTAAAATTAACGACATACCGATCAATGAATTAAAAATAGATAATTTGATGGACATTACATCATTTGTTTTTCAAGATGTATTTCTTTTGGAGGACACTCTCTATGAGAATATTCGTATGGGAATAGATACAGATGAAAATAAGATTATTGAGGCTGCAAAAGCAGCACAAATTCATGACTTTATTATGAGTTTACCGAATGGATATCAGACAAGAATCGGGGATCAAGGGGTGAAATTGTCAGGTGGACAGCAACAAAGAATCTCAATCGCTAGAGCAATACTCAAAGATTCTCCAATTATTATTTTTGATGAAGCAACTTCCTATTCAGATATAGAAAATGAGTACCAGATACAGTTAGCACTTCAAAACTTGTTGAAAAATAAAACAATCATTATGATTGCTCATCGTTTGCATACTATTAAGAATGCAGATCAAATTGTTGTATTTGATGAAGGGGAAGTCGTAGAGGTTGGAACACATAAAACTCTTTTAGAAAGAAAAGGGGTCTATGAAAGTATGTGGAACACATACACAAAAGATTACTTTGGAGAGGGGGTAAGTGCAAATGCTTAAGATTATTAGAACACTTCTGAAAGATAAAAAAGAAAAATTGTATTTACCGATTTTTCTAATGGTTATTGATTCGATAGGAAGCATTGTTTTGTATTTAATGCTCTATTTTACCGTTGTTAATATATTGCAAAATACATTAACTAAAACCTTAATCATAGAATATACGGTAATATGTTTCATCAGTATGATTGCAAGGATACTGATTTATAGGCATGCATACTATTTGAGCTTTTCAAGAGGAGCTGAAATGTGTGGAGATATGCGTTTGGATTTAGCAAATCATTATAGGAGTTTGAGCCTTGGTCATTTCCAAAAAAATAGTAGTGGTTATCTATTATCAACTCTTACAAAGGATTTGAGTAGTTTTGAACTGATCATAACGCACACTTTACCATCGGTTATTAAAACGGCAGTTACAGCAATATTGATTTTATTAGGCACATTTTTTATCGATTGGAAGCTCGCATTATTAGAGTGTTTAGTATTGCTTATCGCATATCCTATGTTGATATGGGGCAACAAATTGATAGAAAAATACGGGGCAAGAAAAAGAAATTTAAATTCTAAGATGATTTCTATTATTTTAGAGTACATTCAAGGTATGAAAGCGTTTAAGTCAGCTAATATGACAAGTGAACATTTTGAAAGAATGATAAATACACTTGAAAATGTTAGAAAGACAAGCGTAAACGCAGAAAAGAAAATGGCGTTACCTACAAGTATGTACTTTATCACAGTTAACTTTTTGCTTCCGATAGTTCTTCTTATAGGAGGATATTTGCTTATAAATGGTAGTGTTAGAACTGAACAGTTTGTGGCTTTTATGCTTATGAGTTTAGCATTATCTGCACTTCTTATTGCCTTTCAACATTCCTATGGACTATTGAAAGATTTGAAATTAGCTGCAAGTAATCTTGAGAAAGCTTATGAAACGAAGCCATTGCCTTATTCTGAAAATGAAGTTGAATTAGAAAATTTTGATATTCAATTTAAGAATGTAAATTTTTCTTATGATAGAAATAAAACGATTCTGAACAATATTTCGTTTGAAGCAAAAGAAGGAACTTCTACAGCTTTAATTGGTCCTTCCGGTGGAGGAAAAACTACAATCGCTAATTTGATTGCAAGATTTTGGGATGTAAATAGTGGAGAAATTATAATTGGTGGAAAAAATATAAAATCCATAAAACCTGATGTGTTGCTTAAATATGTTAGTCAGGTTTTTCAAGATAATGTACTGTTAACCGATACTGTTTATAACAATATCAGGGTTGGAAAACCTAATGCAACAAAGGAAGAAGTTTATCAAGCTGCAAAATTAGCTTGTTGCCATGAATTTATTTTGAAAATGAAGGATGGATATGAAACGGAAATAAAAGATGGAGGAAGTACATTATCCGGCGGTGAACGACAAAGGATTGCTATTGCAAGAGCGATTCTGAAGGATGCACCAATTCTTTTGTTGGATGAATCTACAGCTTCTCTTGATCCTGATAATGAAGCTAAAATCAATAATGCTTTGGAGCATTTAATGCAAGGAAAGACAGTTTTTGTTATTGCTCACAGATTGAATACCATTAAAAACGCTAATCAAATTATTTTGATAAATAACGGAAGAATTGAAGAACAAGGAAATCATAATGAACTTTATGGAAAAAAAGGACATTACTATGAAATGGTAAATACACAGGAAAGAGCGAAAAAGTGGATGATAAAGGAGAATAGTTATGGAGAGGCTTAGTACTTTGAAAGAAAAGACAAAAGGTAAAGTTGTTGAAATTATTGGTGATACACATTTTCAAAGCAGAATAATATCTATCGGAATAACTGTCGGAAGCGATGTTGAAGTTATCCAGAATTATAAAAAGCAACCTATTCTCATTTATTGTAGAGATACGATGATAGCTGTCAATAAGATAGAGGCAGAGAAAATAATGATGGAGGTACTTTGAGATATGAAGAAAATAACGATTGCTTTGCTGGGGCAGCCTAATTCTGGAAAATCGACTTTGTTTAATGGGTTGACAGGCTCAAATCAACATGTTGGAAATTGGCCGGGTAAAACCGTTGAGAAAAAAGAAGGCGAATTTTCGTATAAAGATACCAATTATACGATTGTGGATTTACCAGGAACTTACGGATTATCTGCAAATTCAGAGGAAGAAGTTATAACAAGAGAATATATAGAAACCGGGAACGCAGACCTAATTGCTATTATGGCAGATGCTTCACAATTAAATCGAAGTCTATTTATGCTCTCTGACTACATTGGAATAAATATTCCGGTTGTCTTAATCATGAACATGATGGATGTTGCTACAAGTCAAGGGAAAAATATAAATATAAAGGGGTTACAAAAATCCTTGAATATACCTGTCATTCCTATCGTTGCGGCAGATAAAAAGGAATACAAAGAGTTTTATGCTTTTCTGGAGCATTCAGATAGAGGAAAAATTTTATCTGACGAAAATTTAGAAAGGGCATATGAAAATATTGTTGGAGATAACTATAAGCTATTAAAAAAACATATCCCTGATAAAGGTATAGGTGTATTTTCAAAGTCGTGGATTATCGGAAAATTATTAGATCAGGATGCAAAAGTAATTGCGTTAGTAAAAGATAATGTTGAAAAAGTCGAATTTGAAGAAATAGAGAACGTATTAAAAAGCATAAAAAATGGCAATTTAATAACCGGTAATTGTAAATTTGAATGGATAGATAAACTTATCAATGCAAATGTTATTCAGAAAAAGAGAGTATTTAAGAGAAGCAAATTTGATCGTATAGCCACAAGTAAAGCTTTCGGAAAACCTATGGCTATCGGAGTTATCATTTTAGGATTAGTTGCTTCTATGCTCATCGGATTTCCGCTAATGGGGTTATTTGGGTTTGTTATACCTAAAATATCAACATTGTTGGCAAAGGGGCTTGTCGCCATTGGAGTATCAAATTGGCTGATTTCACTTTTGTGTGGAGCCGTAATGACTGCAATTACTTTTGCATTGCAAATGGCAAGTTATGTATTGGGAATTAGCTTAGTATTTGGATTCTTGGAAGATGTAGGATATATGGCAAGAGTTTCCTATGTCTTTGACAACACTATGTCGAAATTAGGATTGCAAGGAAAAGCAATTATGCCGTTCTTGTTAAGTTTCGGCTGTAATATAGGTGGAATCACAGGAACGAGAGTAATTGATTCATGGGGACAGAGGGTTATGACGATTGCATTATCTTGGGTAGTCCCTTGCGGGTCAACATGGGGAGTAGTCGGGCTTGTTACAGGAACATTCTTCGGAAAACAGGCAGTATTTGTGATATTAAGCCTATTTGCAGTTGCTTTTCTACATTTACTAATCACATATAGGATTTTCAGAAAATCGCTTTATGAGGGAAGTGAACATTTTGGAATGATTATGGAACTTCCACCATATCACAAGCCACATTGGAAAAATTTACTTTCTTCTGTAATGAATAGGATGGGAAATGTACTGAAAAGGGCATTGAGTATCATTATCCTTATTTCTGTTATATTTTGGATTCTTGCCTATACGCCTGATGGAAATATAGCTAACAGCCTTATTTATAAAGTAGGAACATTTATAGAGCCTGTAACAAAATTGTTTGGGTTACCATGGCAATTATTTATGGCTTTTGTTGCTTCTGCAATGGGAAAAGAATCGGCATTAGGAGTAATGGCATCATTATTTACTTCTTCAGGAATATGGCATGCAGTTGAGGTTAAAGGGACAGTAGATACCGCTATTCTAAGCAATAATATGTTGACAATGATTTCAAAGCCGGAAGCCTTAGCATTTACTTTTGCCTTTTTCTTCAATATGCCTTGTTTGATGGCTCTTGCAGCTACCGCACAAGAAACACATTCAAAAAAATGGACGATAAAAATAGCACTGTATTATATATTATCGGCTCTAATTATATCTTGTGTTGCATATCATATTGGACTACTGATTTTTTAAGGTGTGATAAGTATGCTTATACAACTATTAGAAGTATTGAAAAAGAAAAAGACTTGCACTTTGCAAGAACTTGCTGAACTGACAGGTGAGGATTTAGATAGTGTAAAAATGAAAATTGAATATCTCGAAAATAATGGATATTTGGTAAAAACTAAAAGGTCTGCAACAAGTAAATGCCAAAGTCAATGTTCGGGATGCTCGAATTGTGTTGTTAATCAAGATGATATTTGGATTGTAAAAGAGTAGTTTGGTTAAGTACAGAATCAAAGAATGGAGGTTAAAATGTAGCTAAGCAATGGAGGGATAAATAATGAAAACACTAAATTTTGTTATTCACATAAGATATATTTATCATTTTTTATGCTTGGAATTGCTTACACGTAGCAATAACACTTTACCAGAAACAACAAAATAGAAAATCATATAAAATATTAGTTTTTAAGCCGAGAGGACTTTTTACGTCAAAGTGTAGAAGTCCTCCTTTTTTATTCTCAAAAAGCAAAACAGAGAACTTAAAAAGGAGGATAACACAATGCCTAATAAGGAATATTACCTTTATGTCAAAGGGGAAGCTATACCCATAAGTGAAGAAGTCTACAAAGCCTATTGGAAGATAACAGAGCATGAAAAATATCTTCAGAAAAAGGATT
>NZ_JRNB01000092.1 GCF_000758885.1 Peptostreptococcus sp. MV1
TTAGCGTTGGGAGAGAATTTTTTCTCTCACCAACGCTAAATATTATACAACCAATTAAATCTAAAAAACAAGGCTGTCGATAAAATAAAATTTCGGCAGCCTTTAATATTTTGTGTGTATTTCTAATGACTATTTTTTTTGCAAAGATAAGTGAAATATGACTATATAAAACTTTTTATGAATATAAATTAAAGTAAACTTGTGTGATATAATAGGATAAGGATGATAAGCCAAGACCTATCCTTTATGTGTATAAGTGTGTGCAATTGTTGATAGGGTATGGCTAAAATCATATTCAAGGAAAAAGAGATAAATACAAGATATTACTAATAAATATATAGAAGGATGGAAGATGTTAGAAAAGGGAAAAAAATACGAGTGTAAAATAGTGGACATGGGCCAGACAGGTGTAGGAATAGGCAAGCATGAGGGATTTACAGTCTTTGTAGATGGTGCCCTACTAGGTGAAGTGGTCGATGTCAAAATAAAGAAATCAAAGAAAAAGTATGCAGAAGGGGTAGTATCAAAGATAAAGGTCAGGTCTCCATACAGGGTTGACAGGGTCTGTAATCCAAAGTATTCAAACTGTGGAGGATGTCAGATTCAGGAATTGGACTACGAGAAGCAGTTAGACCTCAAGACAAACATAGTCAAGGCAGACCTAAAGAGAATTGGTGGTCTAGATGATGTGCAGGTCTTTGATGCCATAGGAATGGACCAGCCATTTAGGTATAGGAACAAGGCTCAATTTCCGGTCCAGATGGAAGATGGCAGGGTCAAGATAGGCTTCTATAGGAAGAAGAGTCACGATATTATAGATATGGACAAGTGTGTAATCCAGGATGAGAAAAATGACCTGATAATAGACATAATTAGAAGGTATATTGAAGAAGAAAATATCAGTATATACGATGAAAAGACTCATAAGGGTATCCTAAGGCATATAGTGACCAAGGTAGGCTTTACAAGTGGTCAGGTCATGGTAGTCTTGGTAGCGACAGAAGATAGGTTCAAGAATTTAGATAGGCTGATAGAAGTCCTGGAAAGAGAAGTGGCAGGATTTACTAGCTTGGTTGTTAATATAAATAAGGACAAGACCAATGTAATCTTGGGTAGGAAAAATATCAATAAATACGGTAGGGGTAAAATCATTGATAATATAGGCGATTTAAAGTTTGAAATATCTCCACTGTCGTTTTTCCAGGTAAATCCTATCCAGACAGAGGTACTATACAGCAAGGCTCTAGAATATGCCGACCTAAAAGAAGGAGATAGGGTCTTTGATATCTATTGTGGAATTGGAACGATATCACTCTTCCTAGCTCAGAAGGCTGAATTTGTATACGGGGTAGAGATTGTAGAAGATGCAATCAAGGATGCCAGACTCAATGCAGACCTAAATGGAATGGACAACCTAGAATTTTTCGTGGGTAAGGCAGAGGAAGTTGTGCCTAAAATCTACAAGGAAGGCAAGAGGGCCAATGTGGTCGTAGTGGACCCACCAAGGAAGGGATGCGATGAAAGGGTGCTGGATACTATAGTCGATATGGAGCCTGATAGGGTGGTCTATGTTAGCTGTAATCCTAGTACACTGGCTAGGGACTTGAGGTATTTGGAAGATAGGGGCTATAGGTGTGAGAAAGTACAACCTGTAGATTTATTTCCACACAGCGTTCATGTGGAAAGTGTGACACTTTTGTCCAAGAGATAAAGCTATTTTCAATGACTATAAGGGCTTAGTTTATACACTTTGTCCACCATTTGTCCACGGTTATTTTATCCGTGGACAAGTTTTTATAATTTGACCACGTCTGCTAATATGTCTATACTTTGTGCTTGCATCTTAAGTGTATTATGCGTGTAGGCAAAGGTCTGTTCAATATTTGCGTGTCCTAATCTTTCTGCAACATCAACGGGGTTGGCTCCATTTTCCATTAGTATAGTAGCGTGTGTGTGTCTTAGACTGTGAAAGTTGAATTTAATCTTCAGATTATTTCTAATGACCTTAGAATAGTATTTTTCTGTATCTGAGTCACAATACACCCCATTTTCCCTAACACATACAAGGTTTAGTGGGGGGAGATCCAGCGGTATAACAGACTCAATTATCTTGTAAATATCATTTCCAGCATCATCTTTTTCAACTCTTTTATATAAGGTTGTGTAATACCTGCCATAAAATAACCTATTTTCTTGTTGTCTTATTTTTTCCTTTTTAAGCTCACTAATGGTCCAATCATCAAGCTTTACTATCCTGTCAGATTTATACGTTTTGGGCGTGCCTATAAACCACCCAAAGCCTTTTGTTTGACGTGTCATATCAGCATACCTTTTATACACTGATTTACTGATATGTAAAGTTTTATTTTTAAAATCGATATCGTCCCATGAGATGCCATAGACTTCTGACTTCCTTAATCCCGCCATATATCCTAGTATGGTTGGTATGTAGAATGGATGACCTGGTGGAAATTTATCCAGTATCCTTTTAAAGTCTTTTACGCTTATAACGTATCTTATAGAATCTCTTGGCTCAAATCGAGGTATTTTAACGGGTGACGCAGGGTTAAACTGAATCAGTTTTAGTGGTTCTATTGCATAATCAAGAGCGCTGGATAGTGTCGTAAATATCCCAACGGTATGTGATTTTGAGTAGCCCTTTATTTTAAAGTTATTAACAAACATTTGTACGGCTGTAGGTTTTAGTGCTGATAATTTATACTCACCTAATGCAGGCTTTATATGGTGTTCTATGTGACCTCTATAATTGAGTAAAGTGTTATACTTATAATTTAGCTTGCAGTATTCTTCAAACCATAGATCCATGTAATCTGATATTGACATATCTGATGCTGTAAATGTAAGCCCCGTATTGTTATATTCATTAAGGGCCTTAGTGCCAGCTTCTAGTGCTTCTTTCTTAGTCCTAAAACCGCCCTTAGACTTTTGTTTCCTTTTACCACCAACTGAAGCTATTTCAAATCGATATTCCCAGTTACTGCCACGCTTTCTAGTATTTACTTCTGCCATTGTAATTTCTCCTTTCCTGGTGTATAATTGTATTATAAAAGGACACACCTATAGTGTGCTTTTGTGTGTAAGAAGTAGTTGATCCGCCAAGATTCTGACTACTTCTTTTTTATATCTGTTGTACTAAAGGTCTAACAATTGTTTTTTCTTGCTATCAAACTCTTCCATAGTGACAAGACCTAAATCTAACAACTCTTTTAATTTCTTGATTTCCCCATACGGGTCATTTCCTATTTGTGTGTTTTGTGTGTTTTGTGTAGTATCAACAACCACATTAATTGTAGAATCATTCGTTCTAAGATGTCCTAGAATACAGTCACGCATTTTGGCTGCATAGACTCCTGACATCTCGCACTCAAATGACCCGCCAGAATATTGGATTTTAATACCACCTTTAAAGATTTTTCTAAGTCCTTCTGTTTCAACAGATGATATTTTCGAAAACTCAATAGATTTAACTTTTGCATTAAATAGTTTTTCATTTAGCAGTAGCACCCTTCTATCAGTACACGCCAGCAGCCATTTTTTCTTATCAATCTTACACCTATGTGCAAACTCAATGATCTCGTTACTATCTAACACATCTAAGATGTTCATTAATACACCGAAAGGTGTTGCGATAACCCCCATGCTTGATAATAAATTCCTTAAAGTTTTCTGGTCATACATCATGGTCTCCCTCTCTCTCTAATTGTGCTATTCAGTGATTGGTGTAAAACTATCTACTACCTTACCCACGATATTAAAATACGTACCATCACTAACTGGTACTGGTATATATTTTACTGGGTATCTATCATTAACAGACACCAATCTAAATCTATCACCATCATTGTATAATTTCTTAACGTAGCTCTCCCCTGCATAGTCAACTACGTATATGTTACCATTTATGTTATCATACCCTGATTTTACTAAGATTATGTCACCGTCATGGTATTCCGGTTCCATGCTATCCCCTTTTACTTTGGTGGCAAAGTCATAAGACTTAAAAGAAGTACGGTTTGTGTAGCATGTAGAAACCTCATTATCTCCATATAGATATCCGCTGCCAGCAGAAACTTTTTCCGTATACTCAAATATGGTGTATTCAGGGTTCGTAGAATCACTAAAGTTATCGGATAGTGTGTTGATTAATTTGTTAAACTGTTTTTGCTCAACTTTACGATTTTCTGAGTGTATATTTTCCATCATGGATTCCCAGGCATCAATAAATATGTCGTGTGATACATAGAGTACTTCCTCGTTTTGGTCATTAACCAAACTTACCATATCATCATTATATAAATCATTAAATCCAAGTTGAAAAGAATACCCCATTGACTCTATAAAATCTATCATATTTTTTGTTTTTTGCATCTTATCCTGCAAGTCAGCATTTAGTAAACCTTTGTAATCTAGATCAGATTCTAAGCTAAGTAAATAATTGTTTAAGTATGAGGGTTTATCAAATTCTGATATTAATTTCTCAGGGTCAATATTGAGACCACTACAAATCTTAAGATAGTTTTCTATACTTGTTTTTCTTATGTCTCTGCTAAGTATATCCCTAAGTGTAGAATAGGGAATTCCAATATATTCGGAAAAACTTTTTACCGTAAATTCACGAAATTTTATTAATTCTTTCAAATAATCTTCAATACTCATGTACACCACATCCTTTTTACCTTATTGTATACGAAAAACCGTATAAATGCAATAGGTTTTACTTAAAAAAATAAAATATGCGAAATTCCATGTTGACATAGTACGAAATTTCGTATAGACTAATGGTGAGGACGCAACACGGAAATTCGTGTTAAAAATATAGAAGTGTGAAAGGGCGTGATATTCATGTATTTTAACTTAAAACAGGAACTTAAAGCAAGCCAGATAACTCAAAATCAATTATCTGAGTTATTAGGTGTTAGGGGGGCAACCATAAGCGATAAGATTAATGGAAAATCTAAATTTACTGTAGATGAAGCGTTTAGGATTAAAAAAGCATTTTTCCCCAAGTATGATCTGGAATACCTCTTTACGTTTTCACAAACATACTAAATTAAAAGGTGAGGTGTTGTATTTGAAAGAATTACTAACAGTTGCAGAAGTGGCCATGCACTTAAAAGTGAATAAAAATACTGTATATGGATATAAAAAGGCAGGTCTTCTTAAGTTTATGAAGCTTGGCAAGTTGAAGTGTAGGGAACAGGACTTAGAAGATTTCAAGGAATGGTGCGTAGGAAAAGATGTGACAGATCCATTCAATGTAAAAATACTAGAAGAGAATTGAGGTGATTAATTTGAGGGGTATTGACAATTTTCTAGGTGCTATTTGGTATGCAGCCTTGATAGGGCTTGAGTATACCAAGATGGCTTGGTATAAGTGGCAAAATATATAAGTTTTAGGAGAGAGGTGGGTTAAAATGAGAATCGAGAGAGGTGTTGGAATCATAGCACATAAACAGGTTACATTGAAATCTAATATTAAGTTCGTTATTAAAGGAGAAGATTTAGTGGAATTAAATCAGGTGATAAAAGATGAAGATTTGACACTTGATGAAGTTGCAGATGGGTTTAGTCAAATATTTATTAATACTTTAGAAGATGAGCTATTCGGTGACTATGTTAATCTAACTATTGAAGTTGATACTAAAGTGATAGATGTAGGGGGTGGTGGAGATGAGTCAGGCGATGTATAGAATCTGTAAAAATAGCGAGGGCATTAGTATCGCTTGTCAGAAATATCGTGATGGGTCAGATTATATCAGTCGTTTAGGTGGATGTGTGGATAATGACATGTTGACATCTGCACTTGCTTTTGTTGAAGACTGTTCAGATGAGGATTTTACAGGTAAAGATTTATGGAATATTTTCTTTAAAGTCCTACGTGGAGACTATAATGTCTATGAGTACGAAGAATAAGTAGGGGGTGATTAAATTGAGAGATGAAGAGTTGAAAGATTATCAAGACTTCTTAAAGTCAGACGATTATCTTGGATGGCAATACGAAGAAAGCGACGACTAATAAAATCAGTCAATCGCTTTAAAAGAAATTAGTTAAGTTAATCATGTTAATTATAACACAGTAAAGGAGAGTAATACAATGATAAAAGTTGAAATTGATGTTAATGTAAGAGGTTTGGATTTTTTAAAAGGCTTTATCGGGGCTAGTGTGGGCCCTGGGATATCAGAGGATAATGGCCCTATATGGACTACTAATGAAGTGCCAAAAGAGGAGATACCTCAACCAACAGCACAGCCAATAGTACAGCCAATAGTACAGCCAACAGCACAGCCAGTACAACCAGTACAACCAGTACAACCAACAGCACAGCCTACTCAGACAGTTACTGCGCCAGTTAGTGAAGTGGCTTACACGTTTGACCAGTTGACTAAGGCAGCTATAGGACTAGTACAGTCAGGTAAGATTAAGTCTACAGACTTAACACCAGTGTTAGTTAATGGATTTGGTGTAAATCAGATGAGTGATTTGAAGCCTGAGCAGTACAACGACTTTGCTGCTAAGCTAAAAGAACTTGGTGGGGTGATCTAATGCCAGAAGAACATGCAAAATTAAGTGCTAGTGGGTCTAATAGATGGATAAACTGTCCTGGATCTATAGTGCTTGAAAGAAGTTTTGAAGAAAAAGAGTCAGAATACGCAGAAGAGGGTAGACTGGCCCACTCAGTGGCAGAGTTGAAATTAACTAAGTACTTTAAAAAAGGCATAGGCCCTAAGAAGTTTAAAAGTGCTATGGACGAATTTAAGAAGTCACCATACTGGAATAAATCAATGGATGATTATACAGATGACTATTTTGAATTCGTAAAAGAAAAGGCCTTATCTTATCCAGACAGGCCATTCGTAGACGTAGAACTTAGGGTGGACTATTCGAATATAGCACCTGAGGGGTTTGGAACTTGCGACTGCATTATGCTTCATGGTGAAGAGTTATCCATCATTGACCTAAAGTATGGTACCGGCGTGAAAGTGGATGCCAAGGATAACTCACAACTGATGTTATACGCTTTGGGGGCATACAACATGTTCTCAATAATTTATGGCATTAAGACAATTCACTTGTCTATAGTGCAGCCTAGGTTAGGTCACTTTGACACCCACACAATTGGAATAGATGAACTACTGGCCTTTGGAGAAAGGATAAAGCCGATAGCCCTAGAGGCATTTAATGACTCAGACAAACTGGCTGTAGGTGATCACTGTGGATTTTGTAAGGCTAAGTCAAAGTGTAGGACTAGAGCAGAAGCAATGTTTAAGCCTATAGAAGATCACATACTACCTATTATGAATGGTGAGCCAGGTAATCTACTAACTAGTGAGGAGATAGGAGAGTTACTAACAAAGATAGAGGGTGTGGCCGACTGGATAAAGAAGCTTGATGCAGAAGCCTTAGCAGAGGCCCTAGCAGGTAATACAGTAACAGGATATAAGCTAGTAGAGGGTAGGAGTAATAGGAAGATTACTGATGAAGCCTTGGCAGTGAGTAAGCTAGTATCCGCGGGATATGAAGAGCCACTACTGTACGAAAGAAAGTTACTATCTATGACTAACTTAGAAAAGCTAGTTGGTAAAAAGGACTTTGCGAGTATCTTAGATGGTGTGATAGAAAAGCCACCAGGTAAGCCAACACTTGTTAAGGCTAGTGATAAAAGAAAAGAATACGTCTTAAATGACGCTAAAAGTATGTTTAATAATTTAGATAAAGAAAAGGAGAATTAATTATGGCACAGCAGATAACAACAACAGAGGTAAGACTAAGCTACGTAAATGTATTTGTGGCAAGAGAGGACCAAAGCGGTAGATTAAAATACGGGGTAACTTGTCTGTTACCTAAGACAGATGTAAATGGATATAACATGTTAATGCAGGCTATCCAGGCAGAAGCACAGGCAGAGGCTAATGGAAAGTTAAAGGGCGTATCAATTCAGCACGTAAAACACCCAATCCATGATGGTGATGGGGTTACTCAAAATGGTACACCATTCGGAGACGAGTGCAAAGGCCACTGGGTATTTACTGCATCTTGTAGTGAGGATAGACCGCCTTCAGTGGTAGACCAGAGAGTACAGCCTATCCAGGATAGGTCACAAGTATATAGCGGGTGTTATGGCCACGTAGCCTTATCCATATATGTTTATGACAACCAGTCAAAGGGGATAGGTTTTGGCCTTAATGGTCTTCAGAAGACAAGAGATGGTGAGGCACTAGGATTTAGCTTTAATGCACAGGACGCATTTACGGCAGTAGCTATGCCGGCAGTAGATCCTATTACAGGACAGCCAGTATAATACATGAACTTAATAGAGGGGTTTTTACCCCTCTTTATTTTACCGATGTAGGGGGTTAAAAATATGGAATTTGAAGTTTTTATAAACGCATTAAATGAAATAATTGATAAAGCTAAAGAAAGAGATGTTGAAATAGACGAAGTTGATATCCTGGCAGACAACTACTATAACTGTATTCAGTTTTCATCAAAGGGGGTTATCGTGGCTGACTTAGACCTTACTGAAAGTGGACCATATAACTTCTATGGAGTTTTGAGGGATTAGCTATGAAGCACTTAAATATAGATATAGAAACCTATTCAGATGTAGATATCACCAGTAGCGGGGCTTATAAATATGTAGAAGACCCAGCATTTGAGGTCCTTATGTTTGCCTACTCAATAGATTTTGGAGAAGTTCAAATAATAGACCTGGCACAGGGTGAGGTCCTACCTGATGAAATAATTAAGGCTATGGCAGATGATGAAGTAATCAAACATGCATATAATGCTTCGTTTGAGTATAACGCACTTTTGGCAGCCGGATATGATGTAGGTACTAGGTGTGGTTGGCGTTGTTCAATGTTTCATGCTATGTATCTAGGCTATCCGGGGGGACTGGCCAAGACAGGCAATGCTATAGGGCTACCGCAGGATAAGAAGAAAGATTCAGCAGGTAAGGCACTTATTAATTACTTCTCTAAGCCTTGTAAGCCAACTAAGGTTAACGGTGGTAGACTTAGAAATCTACCCCACCACGATCTAGACAAGTGGGAGATGTTTAAGGACTACTGTAAGCAGGACGTTGTGGCAGAGATGGAGATATATAAGAGATTATCTATATTTCCAGTACCTGATATTGAACAGAGGCTGTGGGAGTTATCAGACTCAATGAATGCTTTAGGCGTTAAGGTGGATGTAGACCTGGTAGATGGCGCACTAGCCATTGATGATGAGTCATCTGATAGGCTTATTAAAAGGGCCAAGGAAGCAACTGGGCTAGATAATCCTAATTCAACTAAGCAGGTGCTTGAGTGGCTACAGGAAAGGGTAGACGGAGTTGAAAACACCAACAAGGAAACAGTAGCAAGTCTTCTATCAAGAGATGATATATCTAGTGAGGTCAGGGAGTTTTTGAAAATCAGACAGGAACTGGCCAAGGCCTCTATAAGCAAGTATAAGGCCATGGATGTATGCAAGGGCAGAGGTGATAGGGTAAGGGGACTGCTACAGGTGTATGGAGCCAACAGGACCGGTAGATGGGCAGGAAGATTAGTCCAGGTACAGAACTTACCTAGAAACTACTTAGACAACCTAGAGACCATTAGAGATGTTATTAAGACTAAGAATCTTGACTTACTACAGCTTGTATGTGGGAACGCTTCTGACACCCTATCACAGCTTATCAGGACGGCTTTTATACCAACTGAAGGTAATAAGTTTGTAGTGGCTGACTATTCAGCCATAGAGGCGAGAGTGGTAGCCTGGCTAGCTGGTGAAGAGTGGGTCAACAAGGTATTTGCTACCCACGGAAAGATATACGAAGCTACAGCAAGTCAAATGTTTGGCGTGCCTTTTGAACTAATTAAAAAGGGTAATCCAGAGTATGAGTTAAGGCAGCGTGGCAAGGTCGCAACACTTGCCCTGGGTTATCAGGGTGGCGTAGGTGCCCTAGTTGCTATGGGTGCCGATAAGATGGGCCTTAGTGAAGATGAAATGACTGAAATAGTTGATAAGTGGAGAGGGGCAAACCCTAACATAGTTAAGCTATGGCACGGTCTAAATCGGGCTTGTATAAAGGCCCTACAGACAGGAAAAGACCAAGAGATAAGAGGTCTTAGGATTAGGTATGAGTGTGAAGCTATATACGGCCAGTCATTTTTAACAATCCAGCTACCTAGTGGACGAAAGCTATTTTATCCAAAACCATACATCAAGGATAATCAATTTGACAAGCCAGCAATCCACTTTTTCTCACAGAAAAACACCAAGTGGTATCCTGAAAGCACCTATGGGGGTAAGCTAACAGAAAACTGTGTACAGGCTATTGCCAGGGACTGCTTGGCAGACCTATTGATTAAATTAGATAGTAGGTTTAAAAACCACCCAGTAGTAATGCACATTCATGATGAGGTTGTGTTAGATGCCGGCCAAGACCTTACACTTGACGAAGTATGCGAGATAATGGCAGAGCCGGTAGGATGGGCACCTGGGTTAGTGTTAAAAGGCGCTGGCTTTGAGTCAGAATTTTATATGAAGGATTAGGGGGTTAAACATGATAAGAAATGAAGTAGAAGAACAGATTAAGAATAAAGCGGTGGCACCATATATAGCGGGTGAAATGCCTGACATGATAAACAGTCCGGCACATTATAAGTTAGATGGCTTAGACATAGAGTCCAAGGATGTTCTAAAATCAGTCTTAGGCACTAAAGGTTATGTTCATTGGGCTTGTGGTAACGCTATGAAATACATCTTTAGGTGGGAAAAGAAAAACGGACTTGAAGACTTAAAGAAGGCCAGGAAGAACTTAGACTTTGCTATAGATACTTTAGAAAGCATTGGTGAGTGATATGGATCTAGATTATAATTTACAAATAATTACAGCGACTTACGCTGTAATTATTTGGAAGAAGCAATATGCGGCATAGACAAATACATAGATATCTCACCGACTGATGATTATAAAGCACAATTAATCGCAACAAAAAGATTGTATGGTGAATATTTAAAGAAATTAAAAGAGTGGCTTGATAGTCAGGAAAAATAGGAGGTATAAAAATGAACAATGATATTAGAAAATTAATAGATGACAACTGGGAAGATATAAAAGAGCTGATAGCCCAAAAAACAGAGGCAGAACAGAAGCCTAAGACGATATGGGACTTAAAAACAAAAGATGGAGAAGAATATTACCGTCTATATCACAATGGAGCTATAGTACTATGTGCTTTTAGCAGTAGCATGGATAGATTATTCAGGTATTTGGGCAACGCGTTCTTGACTAAAGAGGAAGCAGAATTCATGAAAGAAAGACGCAGTATAGAGGCTATTATGAGAAAATATAGCAAGCCTTTTAAATTTAATAAACATAATTACTGCTTAGTATATAACCGTTATAATGAGTCGGTCAATATCGAGAGTTATGGAGTTTTTAATTGTGGTGTGTCTTGTTTTGAAACAAAAGAAATCGCACAGCAAGTTATCGATAAAATTGGAGAAGATAGACTTAAAAAATACTGGTTTGGAGTTAAGGAGTAAATAAAATGAGTTATTTAGGTTACAGGAAGTTGCCCAAGAAGATATATTGCATTGTGATATTAATTATAGTCGCATGGATGATATTTATAACCGGATTTAGTGTAGGAAAGACAATCCAGAAAGAACAAGACAGGCTATATGTGGGCAAAGTGGTTGAAAAAGAACACGTTCCAGAAAAGATAGAAAACGGCGAGAGATTTGATGAATCTTACTATATAGTAGTTGAAGATAATCACGGAGACTATCTTAGGTATAGCGTATCAAAAGATGTTTACCAGCAAATTGATATAGGTGAGATGTATAGAAGAAAGTAGGTGGGTTGATGTCAGTACATAAATATCCCTGGATGGATGATGAAATAAGTCTCATAGCAGCTAATATTGAACATCCACCCAGAATCGTATATAAGAAATACGTTGAGAAATTTGGCAGCATAAGGTCATTTAATGCAGTAAAGTTGAAAAGACTAAAACTTATAGAAGAGCAGGACGAGGTGGATAAAGACTTAAAAGAAATTGGGCCGGCTAGAAATACACAAGCTAAGCCTAATAAGGTCATATCAAAATATGATATGGGTAGAATTCTCAAGGATGATTTAACAGAGAGGCGGAAGAGAAATGCCCAGCTAAAAGACTTCACTGAATTGGTGACTGGTAATAGCTATAGGGTGAAGTTAGCAGAGGGTCACAGCAGTGAACTTGATTTAACATTCGAGTATATGGATGACTACAACCTATATTTTAGGGCCAATAGTGGTTGCGTTGAGACTTTTCCAAGACATAGAAATTTAGTAGTAATATTTGATAAAAATTCAAATAAACTTGTGTGCAAGCCTTTAGCGTTTGCGCCTAATGATAAAGTCTAAAAAAAGGGGGGGGTAACCTTGTTTAAAAATGATAGAAAAATAACCTTGTCGGTGGGGTCAAATAGATATTCAAAAAACTGGCAAAGACAGACTATGAACTATTCTGACCTTGTTGACAAACTAAAGACCCCTACTAGATCACTTGAGAGTCTGGCCGATTACATGAAAATGAAAAAATCCCAGCAGGATGCACTAAAAGATGTTGGTGGTTTTGTCGGTGGTGTGCTAAAAGGTAACCAAAGACTTTCACATAATATCGAGTCCAGGGACCTAATTACCCTGGACTTTGATAATATCGCAAGTGGGATGACGGAAGATGTTATCAAAAGGGTTCAGATACTAGGGTGTAACTATGTTATATATTCAACTAGAAAGCATGCTAGTTATAAGCCCAGGCTTAGGATAATCATTCCTACAGATAGGACAATTACCGTAGATGAGTATGAGCCTATAGCAAGAAAAGTTGCTGCCATGATAGGGATAGAGATGGCAGACCCGACAACATTCCAGGCATCTAGACTAATGTATTGGCCGAGTTGTTCATCTGATAGCGAATACGTGTATAAGTATGAGGACAAGCCATTTTTAAACGCAGACGGTATTCTTAGTCAGTATGCAGACTGGAAGGATGTCACTTGTTGGCCGCAGGTTCCTGGGGTTGATATTAAACAAAGGCACTTAGTGGACAAGCAACAAGACCCTACTACTAAAAAAGGGCTTGTAGGGGCGTTTTGTAGGACCTATGATATATTTTCAGCCATGGATAAATTTATCCCAGGCGCCTATGAAGATACAGGAAAAGATGACAGATACACATATGCTGGTGGGTCAACATCAGGTGGTGCAGTTATATACCAAGATGGAATGTTCTTGTACTCCCACCACGCTACAGACCCTTGTAGTGGTCAGCTAGTTAATGCCTGGGACCTTATAAGGCTGCATAAGTTCTCACATCTTGACGAAGAAGCGACTGAAGGTACACCAGTATCCAAAATGCCGTCTTACGTGGCTATGAAAGAGCTTGTTAGGGTAGATAAGGCAGTTATGTCTAAGCTTGATGAAGAACGCCAGGAAGAGGCCCAGGATTATTTCAGTGACCTAGGTCAAAGTAGAGTAGGTCAAATTGTCGTAAGTCAAGATGTAACGGATAGTGTAGATCAAGTTAAAGAAATAGAAGATAGCAACTGGGTAGAGAAGCTAGAAAAAAATCCAAATACTGGAAAGAATGAAAAGTCAATAGCCAATATAGTACTAATCCTATCTAATGATAGGAATTACAAGGGTAGGATATGGTTAGATGACTTTGCGGGTAGGCTAATGGTTACTTGTCCACTACCCTGGGATAGTGGTGACGGATCGAGAGAGTGGAAAGATTCAGATGACGCCCAGCTGGCTTTAAGGTTAGAAAAGGAGTACCAGATAGCGGGCAAGGATAAGATAGAAACGGCTGTTAAGGTAGTAAGTGATAACAATAAAAGAAATGAAGTAAAAGAGCTTATAGAGTCATTTAAGTGGGATGGCGTATCGAGGATACCTACCCTGCTACACGATTATCTAGGGGCCGAACAGTCCATATATGCAGCGGATATCATGAAAAAGTCATTGGCTGCTGCCGTCGCTAGGGCGTTTAGTGATAGCGGGGTTAAGTATGACTATATGGTGATATTCACCGGTAAGCAGGGGATAGGTAAGTCTACCTTCTTGAGTAAGTTAGGTATGAACTGGTTTAGTGATAGCCTGTATAACTTTGAAGGTAAAGAGGCAGCGGAACTTATCCAAGGGACTCTGATTAATGAAGTGGGCGAGCTATCAGCCATGAATAAGTCAGAGACAGAAGCCATCAAGCAGTTTTTATCTAAAACGCATGATATCTACAGGGCTGCTTATGGAAGACATACATTTAAAAGACCTAGAAGATGTGTATTTTTTGGATCAACTAATGCCAGTGAGTTTCTAAAGGATGCCACGGGTAATAGGCGTTTTTGGCCGATAAAGGTTGGTGTAGAGCCTACTACTAAGAACATATTTAAGGACCTAGACGAGGAAATAGACCAGATATGGGCAGAAGCTTATATTTACTATATATTAGGTGAGCCTCTATATCTAGAGGGCGAGAGTGAAGCCATGTCGAAGAAGTTCCAGGAAGACTTTAGGGAGATTGACCCTTGGCAGACAGAGATAGAAGAGTTTCTTGCTATGAAGATACCCAGGGATTGGTACAGTCTTAATATTGGCCAGCAAAGGGCATACGTGCAAGGAAATCTAAAGACAGAAAGTCCATTAATCGATAGGGATAGGGTGTGCATTAAAGAGATATGGCAGGTGTGTTTTGGCACTGATATGAAATATTGCACTAAAAGAGAGTCCAATAGAATATCATCAATATTGACCGGATTATCGGGGTGGCGAAAGATAAATTCTACTGCTAGATACGGAAATTTCGGTACACAAAAAGGCTTTGAAAAAAGCAAAATAATAGTGCTAAAACAGATTAACTAATGGGCATTTTTTGTAAACCATCTTTTAATTTTGTAAACCATCTTTGGTTTACAAAAAATCTAAGTGTAAACCATCTAAACTATAAAAAATATAGATGTTTTACAAGTTGGTTTACACCGCAAAGTAGTAATTTCAATAGATTTATTAATTTGTAAACCATGTAAACCATAAATACATATATAATACAAAAAATATATAATTATAGAAAAAATATGAATCTATAATATCTATACGCGCTATATTTAATAACTCTATACGCGTACGTGATATTTTGGTTTACACGGTTTACATCTAATTTTAGGGAGATTCAGAGATGTTAGAAAGAGATGTTGAAAGACGATTAGTCAAAGATATTAAAAACCTAGGGGGGTTATGTTATAAATTCGTATCTCCAGGAAATGTGGGGGTACCAGATAGGATATTAGTGCTAGAGTCAGGAGTGATTATATTTGCCGAGATAAAAGCAGATAAGGGTAAGTTGACTATGGCGCAGAGAAGTCAGATAAGTAAAATTAGGGGACGACATCAGAGGGCGGTAGTTGTCTATGGAATCCCAGGAGTTGAAAAACTAGTTGACCTTATTAAGAGGTCTAGGTATGATTTAATACCGGATGAATTGAGGTGATCAAGTGAGTTTGAAACTACATCCATACCAAGCACATTGTGTGGATAAGATTTTGGAAAATGACAATATAGGCTTGTTCCTTGACATGGGATTAGGCAAGACCCTTATAACACTGACGAGTATAAATAAATTAAAGTATGATAGATTCTTAGTTAATAAGGTGCTAGTGATAGCACCTAAGAAGGTGGCGGAAGCTACCTGGCAAAATGAGATTGAAAAATGGCCAGAACTAAACCACCTAAAAGTGTCCACAGCGCTGGGAACAGAAAGGCAGAGAATAAAGGCCCTTAATACTACAGCAGATGTGTATATCATAAACCGGGAGAACGTGGTATGGCTAGTGGATTTATATCAGAATAATTGGCCGTTTGATATGGTGGTGTGTGATGAATTTTCCAGTTTTAAATCCTATCAGGCAAAGAGGTTTAAAGCACTAAAATCAGTTAAACCACACATCAAAAGACTTATAGGATTGACTGGAACACCAAGCCCTAATGGACTATTAGACTTGTGGAGCCAGGTGTATTTACTAGATAGTGGCCAAAGATTGGGTAAAAGCTTTTTTGGGTTTAGGGCCAATTATTTTAAGTCTGATTACATGGGCTATTCATATGAACCCGTGGAAAATACAGAAAAGCTAATCACAGATAAGATATCAGATATTTGTATTTCTATGAAGGCAGAAGATTACCTGGATCTACCACCAGTAACAGATAATATTATCCCAGTTAGATTAACACCTAAAGCAGAGAAGCAATACAAAACTATGGAGCGTGATATGATATTGGCCGTTCCTGATGCAGAAGATATAGACGCCACGAGTGCAGCAGCTTTATCTAATAAATTACTACAACTAGCCAACGGGGCAATTTATGATGAGGACCATAATTATCACGAAATCCATGGCTGTAAGATAGATGCATTTATGGAGCTTATAGAACAGCTAAATGGCAAGAGTGCGTTAGTGTTTTATAACTACCAACATGACCTTGTAAGGCTTCAGGATGTATTAGCCAAGACTAAGCTAAGGGTTAAGAAGCTAGAGGGCCCACAGGACCAACTAGACTGGAATAATGGTAAGATAGATATACTACTTACCCACCCAGCTAGTTCAGCTTATGGACTTAACCTACAGCAGGGTGGAAATCACGTAGTATGGTTTGGTCTTAACTGGAACTACGAACTATACACACAGGCAAATAAAAGACTACATAGGCAGGGCCAGACAGAAAAGGTTATAATACATCACCTGGTAACACAGGATACGAGAGATGAAGATGTTATGGAAGCCTTAAGACGTAAAGAAGACGTGCAGAACTATGTACTAGATAGCTTAAAGGCTAGAATTAAGAGGGTTAAGGGGGAGTGATCATGACACCAAAGAAATACTTAGAACAAATTCAGATATTAGAGACCAAGATAAATTTAAAAAAGGACCAGATACTAGAGGAGAGAGCAAGGGCCCAGTCGTGTACTGTAGTCATGTCAGAGAGGGTACAAACGTCACCTTGTGGAGATAGCCTACCCAACATAATTAATAGAATATGTGAGTTTGAAAAGGATATGGACAACCTAATTGATGAACTGATTGACCTAAAACGAGATATAATAGCTAAGCTAGACCAGATGACTAACCCAGACCATATCAGGATTTTAGATATGAAATATCTTAAGGGCAAGAATTTAGTTGAGGTAGCGTGCGAATTAAACTACAGCTACAGGCAGGTTAAGAGAAAACACGGATGGGCGTTAGAAGAATTCAAGCAATTTATGTAAAGATGTCCCCTAATGTCCCCGTATCATGTGATATTATGGTATCGTGGAAATATAAAGGACAGCCATTAAACACGTGTCACAATATTCAGGGCAAAAGCCTTTTATTTCCACCACTAAATTAGGAAGTTACCATAGACCTCCTTGACTTATATATTTTGAAAAGGACATCCGGTTGGGTGTCTTTTTTATTAACCGCTTGTTTGAAAAACATTAATGCGATATAATATTAGTGGTAATAATTAAACAGTTAGTTAAGGGGGGAATGAAAGTGTCATTGATATCAACTTATGTCCAGATTAAGGACGAGGACGAACCTAGGAAAACTTATAAAGTTTCAAGCATGCCTTTAGATTCAAATAGGGGTTTAATGTATAAACTGGAAGGCATAAATAGGGTTTTTCTGGAATCAGAATTGATTTTTATTGACTCAAGTAATCTGATAACAGACAAAGAGGACCTGTAATGGGTTCTTTTTTCATACAATAAATTGAAAGTGAGGTGAGCCTGATGGCAAAATTAACCGACAAACAACGTCGATTTGTAGAAGAATATTTAATCGATCTTAACGCCACTCAGGCGGCCATAAGAGCAGGATATTCAGTAAAAACTGCTAAAGAAATTGCAGCACAAAACTTAACAAAACTTAACATTTCAAACGAGATTGCTAAGGCAATGGCAGAAAGGTCAAGAAGAACAGGGGTATCAGCAGATAGAGTTATAGAGGAGTTAGCCAAGATAGGATTTGTTAATATATGTGATGTAGTTGATGTAACAACAGGTAGGGTGTATTTGGGTGCTAAAAAAGATGACCTGGCCAGCGTTCAGTCAATTAAAATCAAAGAAACTGAATTCGGTACAGAGCAGGAAGTTAAGCTATACGATAAGAAATCCGCACTAGAATTACTTGGAAAGCACTTAGGTATATTTACAGACAAGATAAATATTAATGCCAATGTAGACAGCCGAAAACTAGATGATGTCATCAGTCAGTTAGGTGGTGAGGGCTTAGATGAATGATCATGTAATGCCACTATCACCCAAGTATATAGATTTTTGTAATACTGTTAATGGTGTTGATGTTGATGTATTAGAGGGAACAACCGCTTCTGGCAAAACTACGATTGGTGCAGGTGTGAAATTTATGCGTATGGTGTCTAGATCAAGTAAGAAACTTCACATCATAGCTGCAAAGACCACTGGTATAGCAGAAAAGAACATACTAAATCCAGACTATGGTATTTTAGATATTCACCCCAGTGCAGAATATTATGGTAATGGCGATAAGTCTGACAAGATTCCACACATTAAGTTTGAGGGTAAGATTATATACATACTGGGCTATGATAATAGGGATAAGTGGAAAATGGCTCTAGGCGGTCAGTATGGGTGTGTATACATAGACGAGTGTAACACCGCGGATATAGACTTTATGCGAGAAATTGTATCCAGAAATGACTACATGTTACTGACCTTAAATCCTGATGACCCTAGTTTGCCTGTGTATGATGAATTCATAAATAGATCCAGACCATATAAGAAATATAAGGCAGATGTCCCACTTGAGATTATGGAAGATCTAGAAAAAGTAGAGCCGACACCTAAGTGGCGATATTGGTTTTTTACTTTCAATGATAACCTCAGTTTATCTCCTGAGGAGATAGAGAAGAAAAAAAGGTCAGTACCTAAAGGGACCAAACTGTATAAGAATAAGATACTAGGGTTAAGAGGTAGGGCAACAGGGTTGGTATTCCCCAACTTTGATAGGCAGGTTCATGTAAAATCGAAGAAGTGGCTTAGAGATAGACTTGATGAAAAGTACTGCAAGGAACATAAAATAAAGCAGTGGAAATTAATACATTTTACGGGCGCATTAGATACATCATATTCAAGTGAAAGCCCGGATACATTCGCCATGAGTTTTCAAGGAATTACTGATACTGGCGTGTTGATATATCTTGAAGAAGAGGTATACAATAACGCTAAGTTAACGCAGCCACTAGCACCTAGTGACGTAGCACCGTTATTTTATGAGTTCCTGGAAAGAAATAGGGTAAAGTGGGGATTTAGTCCCGACAACTTTATAGATTCAGCAGACCAGGCCACAATGACCGAAATTAACAAGTTTAGGCGTAGAAACCCAAAGGCATCTGTGTATAGATTTAATAATGCGTGGAAGAAGATGACCATAATAGATCGTATCCATCTGATGTTAGGTTGGCTAAATTATGATGATGGCCAAGAACCATATTATTATGTACTTGACCACAACACACACCACATTAGGGAGATGGAGACCTATAGCTGGAAAGAAGATAAATATGAGCCAGAAGACCGTAACGACCACACAATAAATAGTGGCCAGTATGGTTTTATTCCATATAAATTTAGTATAGGAGAGAGGTGATAAAGTGATAAATGTTATAAAAAATAATACTGATATACCAGTTAATTTGACAGAGTTAATCAGTTTTAATAATAACTGTATAAAAAACAGGATTTGGTATAGAGGAGATCCATCAGAGCTAGAAGAATTCTTTAAGTCAGCTATTAACTCAGATAGTGTAAGTAGGGCTAGATTTTGGGCGTCTGTCCCAGCTAGCGGTACTATAAGAAAATTCCACAGTGGAATATACGCAACTATTATTGACTCTATCACCGATTTAATATTAGGTGATTATGAGGGGTTACAGGTTGGAGATTTACAGGACGGAAAAAACCAGATATTGGATAGCTGGGAAGAAATAGCCAAAGACAATAACTTTGATAGTGAACTATTCAGAGACGCGATTACTGATACATTGATTGTTGGCGATGGCGTTTTTAAATTTTCCTACGATAAGGAAATTTCGGATTACCCTATTATAGAATTTGTATCGGGTGAGGATCTAGAAATATTAGTAAAAAGAGGTAGACCCGTTGAGTATAGATTCTATAGTCACTACAAAAAAGACAGCAGGAATTATAAGCTTGTTGAATCCTATAAAAAAGGGGCTATTGGGTATAAGTTGGTAGATGAGCACGGTAAGGAAGTGCCAATATCAACCGTTGAAGAAATAAAAGACTTAACAGATGTTACCTGGTCGGGTAACTTCTTTTTGTGTGTGCCTCTAAGATTTTATAAGTCCCCTAAAGATAGAAACAGGGGGATGGGAATACTGGACCGTAAAAGTGATAATATAGATGCATTAGACGAGGTAGTCTCACAATGGATAGAAGCAATAAGGGACGGTAAGGTGAAAACTTATATTCCTGAATCTCTTCTGCCTAAGGACCCTGAAACAGGTAGGGTGTTATCACCAAGTTCATTTGACAACAAGTTTATGAGAACAGACACGCCTATGAGAGAGGGTCAGTCAGATAAGATCGAACAGGTGCAGGCGATTATTAACTATGATGCCTTTGTCAGTACATATGCTAGCCTTTTAGACTTAGTGCTGCAAGGGATAGTATCACCATCAACACTTGGAATTGACTTAAAAAAGACAGACAATGCAGAGGCCCAGAGAGAAAAGGAAAAAACCACACTAAAGACTAGGGGTAAGATAGTTGATACTCTTATGGAAGTTATTCCACAGGTCGTTAATACCGCCCTAATCACACAACAAATTATAGAGAACAAAGGCGTAGGTGTTGTTGTGCCGGATAATGATGTGTCTTTGTTGTTTGGTGAATACGCAAGCCCTTCTTTTGAGGACAGAGTGGATACTACATCTAAGGCAGCTGCTGCTAATATCATGAGTATCGAAAGGCAAGTAGATGAGTTATGGGGTGATAGTTTAACCCCTGAAGAAAAAGAAGAAGAGGTTGAAAGGATAAAAAACTTAAGAGGGGTAAGCCTTGTTGAAGAAGATCCTGAAGATGTACACGATTTAGGTGGTGATCCAATTGAAACGGAGCCGGAAGAAGAATCTAAGGACGAATAGCCAACCCTGGGATGACATAACCTACATCTATCAGAAGATGGAACTGGAACTAGTCGCATCCATGAAGAGAAACTTAGTCAAACATGAGAAGGAAGAAATGAAACACGGCTTTAAGTGGGAGCAGTGGCAGGCTGCCAAACTTAGAGATATGGAAAGATTTAGGAAAGAGAATCAAGATATTATAAGTTCCTATGAGCCTGAAATTGAAAAAGTAATACAGACAGCACTGATAAATACCTACGATATGGGGGTTAAATTAGCTACTGACAGCCTCATAGAAACCGAGCAATTAAATCTTGATAATAATATTAGGATAGCTTTACCAAAACTAACAGAGCCTGTTATAGAGCCTCACAAATTAATACCAAGTGAGTCAGTAACTAAGGAAGAAGTTAAGCAAGCCCTAAAAGAGTTTGAAATGTCAGGCAGAGTAAAAGAAAATGTGTTTTTTAGAATCAATGATGACAAGCTAAAAGCCTTGATTAAGGAAACAAAGAAAGCTGTAGCAGATCCAACAAAGGCTATCTTGAGATACCAGGATGACCAATACAGACAGATTATAACTAGGGCCCAGGTAGGCTTATCTAATGGCAGTTTAACTCTTGAACAAGCTATAGACCAGGCCACAAGTGATTACCTAAGAGCTGGGATATCTAACATAGAGTATAAAAATGGTAATAGGGTAAATATAGCAGATTATGCCACTATGTGCCTAAGGACATCTAACCATAAGGCTTTTTTACACGGTCAGGGTGCTAAAAGAAAACAAATGGGCGTTACAACAGTTTTAGTGTCGCAACACCTAACCGCATGCCCTTTATGCGTACCTTGGCAAAACAGGGTCTTAATTGATGATATATTCAGTGGTGGAAGTAAGGAAGATGGACCATACCCACTACTAAGTGAAGCGGTTGACGAGGGGTTACTTCATGTTAATTGCCAGCATAATCTAAATACATTTTATCCTGGCATAAGCACAATACCCCCAACACTTGACCCTGACAAAGTAGACGAGGCGTATAAGGAAACTCAAAAACAAAGACGTATACAGAGGGATATTAGGCGTCAAAAAAGAGTAGTAGCAGGCACAGCAGATTCAACTAATTTCAACAATGAAAAAAGAAAGCTGGAAGCCTTAGAAAGGGAATCTATATAACGGATTTTAGCTAAAATTCGACGTATAAATATTTATATGATGGAAAAAGGCGAAAATTCGTCGTATAAAAGTTGAGAAAGGATAATTAATATGATAAGTAACGAGAGATTTATAAGTTTGTGCGTCCAGAAGGTAATGCTATATGAAAATGCAAGGGAAGACCAGGACGAGTTCTTAAATATTGATGATGTGTTTGTCGTATGGTCTTGCAAGACACTACAGAATAGCAAATGCTTAGTTAGTGCCAAGAACAAGGGAGCCTATTACTATGAGTTTACCATGAATGGTGATAAGGGAGAAATATACATGGATGTATATAAGAAAGTTGAAAATATCCCACTAGACCTAGATGGAAACAGAATAACAACAAGGGTAAGAGAAACAAAAATAACACCTAAAAATTGTATAGTTTCAACTGGTTGTTGCGGTTAATTTCGTTATTTGCGTTCCATTTTCTACCGGGACGAAAGAAACGCAAATTGCACAAGTATTGAAAATACTAGCTTTTTTCGTCTCACTATCTACCACGAATTGCGGTAAAAGATGTGCGAAGGAAATTTATTTCCGTCGCAAAGCTAAAATATCTATACCCTAGCACCTTAACAGGTAATTGATTGTGTGGAAAGCAATCCTTATGTTAGGGTTTCTTATAGACAATAAATTTAGCATGTAGACAGCTGACTTTTATTTAAAAGAGGCTCTATGTGTGGGTGCATGGTCTTAAAAGGGCTATGCACTATAAATTAAATAATCGACCTGGACAAGTCGTTAAAAGGTCTATTTTTAATGCAATAAAGTACTCAAGGTCAAGAGAATAAAAGGGCCAACTACATACTGGAACCAGCCAGAATAAAAAGACCAGCTATCAAATGTCAATACAAAATAAAAAATAAATTTTACACTGACATTATTGCATAGCAAATAAGCCTAATGAATAGGCTTGAAAAATTAATAATACTGACAACTAAATATTTGGAGTATACGGTTTTTGATCTCTCAAGACAGCAAATATAATATTGGTCAATTTCCTTGCAACAGCTCCTATAGCTGTGCCATGAGCTTTGCCTCGTGCTCTCAATCCTTGATAGTATATGGATAAGGCAGGGTCCTTAAAGGCTGCTACAGTGGCGGCAAGCCAAATAGAACGCCTTAAGTAAGGCGAACCTCGCTTGGAAAGTTTTGTATTTGTGGCTGAAAAATCGCCAGACTGTTTTACGCGTGTGTCTAAACCGGCATAGGCAACAAGTTGATTTGCTCTTTCAAACCTAGAAATATCACCTATCTCGGATACTATAGACGCACCTAAAACACTACCAATACCCGTTATTGTAGTAATAACTGGACATATATCCTCAAGCAAGCAACTAATCTCAATTTCAATTTCTTTAAGTTGTTCTTCTAGGAATGAAATTTGGCTAATTATTTGCTTGATTTGGAAAGAAAAAGATCTTTTCGCGAACTTAATTCCAAAAGTTTCCCTGGCACAGGATTGAATTTCTTCGGCTTTATTCATGCCAAGACGACCCTTGCTACACTTACAAAGTAAGTCGCCAAGCTCCTCAGCAGGAATCGACAGCATGTCTTCTGGTAAAGGATATTTTGACAACAGTTTCTTTGATGCAACACCATATATATTTGAAAAAAGACTTGAGTACTCAGGGAAAACTTGGTCAAGTATAGCTACAAGTTTTCTTTTCCAATCTGAGCATTCATCAACTAAGGCAAACCTATATCTAGTTAAATTTCTAAGGGCAAATGTATTCTCATCGGAAAAATTAGATATAGAGAACTCTCCAAAACGCATTATTTGAGCAATTATAAATGAATCAACTGAATCATTCTTAGTTTGTCTAACATACATTTTCCTAAAAGCATCAGACTGAATTGGATTTATAACATAACACGTAAATCCTAGATCAATGATGTATGAGAACAAACTTATCCAATAGTGACCAGTTGCTTCCATTCCAATAATGCAATTATTAGTTGTCACACCAAATTCAGCAATAAAATTATTGAACTTTTCTATCCCTTTTGTAGAATTGGGAAAGGAAATACTTTTGGATAAGCTCTTTCCAGAAGAATCAATTATTGAAGCTTCGTGGTTTTTCTTAGCAATATCAATACCTATGTAAAACATAAAATCACCTAGCTTTCATATATTTTAGATAGAGAAAGAACCCTCTAAAACTTTACGACAATGCAACCTCGTTAGATATACAGCAACTTGGTGCTATCCAGCTAATACGCATAAAGACGTAAAGAAGAGGCGTAAGCCTTTTTAAGGAAGATATGACTTCAAGGAGGTAGCTACGACCTCTATCTATACTAATATTATCCCACAAAGAAGAGGGGATAGAAAAGAAAAAAAGTAGTTTTAACTACAAGTATATTATACGAGGAGAGTAGATAATATGAAATGGTTAGAAGAAATATTGAAAGATGTTGAGGGTAAGGATGACATTATAAAAAATATCAAAAAGGGTATTGGTGAAAACTTTGTATCCAAGGCAGATTTCAATACAAAAAATGAGGCGGTTAAGACTCTGGAAAAACAAGTAAGTGAGAGAGACGAACAGTTAGAAACTCTTAAGAACTCTAAGGAAGATACGGAGACCCTAAAGGCTACGATTGAAACCTTACAGAAAGAGAATAAGACTAATGCAGAACAGTACCAGGCAGATTTAAAGGCTATGACTTTGGATACTGCTATAAAACTTGCCATAGCAGGTAAGGTTCATGATGAAAACTTAGTTACCGGGCTGTTTAACAAGGAGGCTTTAATCGTTGGTGAAGATGGTAATATCATAGGCCTGGATGAGCAGTTAAAGGGTCTACAAAAGGACAAGGGCTTTTTATTTAAAGAGGTTGAAAGCCCAGACGGCTCTAATGCTGATGGGATAGACTTCAAATTTGGGGCGGGCAAGAACGAACCTAAGCTGACTGAACAGGCCTTAAATGAGGCTTTTGGCCTACCGTCTGAGAAGTAGAGAGGAGAATTAAACAATGAGTTACAATTATGCAGAAAGATTTGAAAGACAGATTGAGAATAAATACAAGCACGGATTAACAAGTGCTGACATGGCGGCGAATAAAAAGTATAAGTTTATCGACGCACAGACAATTAAGATTCCAACAATAGCCCTATCAGGATATAAGGACCATAAGAGAAATGGTGACGTGAATAAGGGTACAATCACTAATGACTGGACACCTTATAAGCTGACTCATGACAGAGATATAGAGTTCTATGTTGATGAGATGGATGTAGACGAAACTAATCAGGTGCTAAGTGCTGGAAATATAACATCAGCTTTCATGGAAGACCAGGCTATTCCTGAAACAGATGCCTACAGATACTCTAAGCTATATGCAGACGCTAAGACGCATGGCGCTAAGATAGACAATACTGCACTTACAGTCAACAACATCTTAGAAGTGTTTGACAAGGCAATGGAGTATATGGATGAAGCAGGTGTACCATCTGAGGGTAGAAAGATGAAGGTAACACCAGCGGCATATAGAATGCTTAAAAATGCCGAAAAGATTCAGAGAACACTAGAGGTAACTGGCAGCACAGATATCAATAGAAATATTAGAAGCTTAGATGAAGTATCCATCCAAAAAGTGCCATCTGATAGATTCAAGACTGTTTATGATTTTGCTGATGGATTCAAGCCGGGAAGTTCAGCTAAACAGATGCATATGATGATTTATCACACATCAGCGATAATCGCACCAATTAAGGTTAAGGATGTTTATTTGTGGCCTAAGGGGTCTACACCTCGTGCTGCTTTTGGGTGGTTGTATCAGAATAGGTCATTCCAGGATCTATTTTTAATCAAGCAGAAAAAAGAAGGTATCTACATAGTATCTGAAGCAGAATAAGGGGGTAAATCATGTACGCAGTAAAAGGGAATAGAGAATATAAGATTGATGAAGTCGAAAAGGATACCTATATATCTAATGGGTATTCGATTTATTCTGATGAATTAGAGCTTGTGGAAGCTCCAGGAGACAGTGTATCAGAGGTAGAAAAGCTTAAAGCAGAAAATAAGAAGCTTAAGGCTGAAAATACCAAGCTAAAGAATAAGCTAAAAGGCACACAGGGTCAGTCAGAAGATAATCAAGAATCAGAGGGGCAGTAATTTTTATTGCCCCTTTATTTTAAGGTAGGTGATAAAGATGTATGCATCAATAGATGATTACGTTAGATTAGGGTATGAGGAATTAGATGATAAAACAGAAGTTTACCTGGAAAGGGCATCTAGACAGGTAAACGTAATATGTTTTGGACGTATCAATGGGTATGGATTTAGCAATCTTACAGACCACCAAAAGTCACTAATTAAAGAGGCTGTTTGTGCACACGCAAAATTCTTATATGACTATAAGGACTACTTATCCATCCCACTTAATAGTTTTTCGATATCAAAAACATCAATGAATTTTGGTGATATTGGGGTCAGCATTAGTGGTATTAGGACTTCAAAAGAAGTCGTGGAATACCTGAGAGGAACAGGCTTGACCTGTAGGGTGATAAGATGATAGATAAATTCCCAAAACCACCTAGTATTATGATGAATACTGATATTGAGATAATACAAGAAATAGATGGTGAGGATGGCGTCACAGAGGTTTTAGTGTATAAGGGTAAGTGTTACTATGAGGAAGCTATAAGACGCGTTCTAGACGAAAACAGACAGGTTATAGAACTATCAGGGCTTGCCATTGTATACACTAACTTAGTCTTTAACAAGGCTTTCATCAGAATTGATGGAAAGACCAGGACTATTTACAGAACATCTAGACCAAGAAATCCTGATGGCTCTGTTTATTCAACTGAAATGGAGTTGATTTAATGACTAAGGTAAAAGTAGAAATAACCCTAAATCAAGAGGTTATAGATAAGATTAAATCAGCAGCAACACCCACACTAGAAATGGCCATGGATGCCTTGGCTACTGAAATAGAGAGTAAACAGGTAGTGCCATTTAGAGATGGTATATTAAAAGACTCTGAACATCATGGAGTAGTAGACAACGAGGGATACATATCGTGGGATACCCCTTATGCTAGACGATTATACTACCACCCTGAATATAATTTTAGTAAGGATAAGCACATCAATGCTAGAGGATTATGGTGCGACTACTGGCAATATGGGGATGGTAGAAAATGGTTGGCTAATACAGTGGGAATCTTCTTGAAAATGAATTCAGGGGGTGTGATTAAGTGATAACAGCTTCTAATGTAAAAGATTATCTAAAAAGTAAGATAGACGGTGTGGACCGTTGGTATAGCGGTTCCCTAAGGAGCAATGATGTAAAAGGTATTTGTGTGTATTCTAAACCATCTATGGGCACCAATAAGGTATGTGTAGGTGGATTAGAAAATACAAGTACCTTTATACAAGGCTATTCGGTCTTGATACATTGGACGAAAAATACCATTGAGACAGAACTAAAATCAATGGAAGTTTATAATGCTTTATGGGGGCAGAACCCAGTTATAAACGGGCACCGAGTTATTAAAATCGATTTAAGAGACGCAAACCCAATAGGGTTAGGAGTTGATGACAACGGGATTTATGAATACGTAATCAACTTCGATATATTATATGAAAGGTAGGTAAAATATGCCTAAGAATAATGGACTAGCTGGAGTTTATCCAGTATACAAGATAAAATTTAAAGTCGGCATTAAAGGAACAAAGTCACAGGCTGCCGACATGAAGATAATAAAGGACCTTGAAACATTTTCGCTATCTATTGATGGTAACGTAGAAGAGTGGACACCAATGGATACGGACGGATGGGTAAGGCGCCTTATGACAGGTAAGGGCTTTACTATATCCCTAAACGGTAAGAGGCATGTAGGCGATGATGGTAACGACTATGTGGCTGATGTAGCATGGAAGGATGGACTTGACTGCTCTACAAAGGCAGAAATTGAGTTCCCTAACGGTTCTAAGTTAGCTTTTGACGCGATAATTGACGTTAAGAATGTAGAGGGTGCAGATTCAACTAATGTTGCACCGCTTGAATTTGACCTAATGAGTGATGGAAAGCCGCAGTTTACACCAGCACCACAGGCTTAATTAAATAGGTCTTAGTGGTTATAGTTTTATAGATTATTTTATGTGAGGGTCATGGTATATGTGGCCCTCTTTATTTTAAGATAGGAGATTTATATATGGCTAAACAGTTTTATGATATATCAAATAAATTATCTAGGCAGATGCCTGTAATTAAGTTTGAAGAGGGCAAGGAATTTAAGATAAACAGTTCTCTTAAGGGGGCTATTGCTATCCAGGGAATAGCCGAGAGTGGAAAAGAAGATTTAAACACCCTAAGGCAGATTGTGTCTATAGGCATAGGGGTTGAAGGTCTTGAATATGTAGAGTCGCAGGATTTCACTATTCCAGATTGGCAGACCATAGTGGAAACAATATCTAATGCAATGATGGGTCTTGATGATGAAGTGGGGGAGACTCCAGAAAAAAAGTTAGATGGTACGACCTTGTAGAAGATTGGGACCTGATAGAGGCTTCATTTGTGACACAGTATGGTATTAGGCTTAGAGAGACAGATATGCAGTGGGATGAGTTTTGTACACTACTTAGTGGAATTATGCCAAAGACCCCACTGGGTCAAGTCGTATCCATAAGGTCAGAAGAAGACAAGGAAACATTAAAGACTTTTAATGACCATCAAAGAAAAATAAGACAAGACTGGAGAAGTAAGCAAGCCAGATTAAGGACAGAAGAAGAAAACGAATTGATGATGAAGAAACTAGAACATATGTTTGAAAAAGCATTTGGGTAGATATAGGCAGCAATAGAAAGTGAGGTGATTGGTATGTCAGATAGTGTAGGCACAGTAAAACTTGGGGTCGAGTTAGACGCAGATATTTCTGAATCACTTAGCAAAGTGACCGACTCAATAGCTGGGAAGATAAAGTCCATGTTTGAAACTCCTGAAGGTGCTACTAAGATGGGTGAAGCCTTTGCCAAGAGTATGGAACAATCTACAGCTAAGATGGATAAAATCATGGAAAAAGTCGATACTGGCATGGAACAGACAGTGACTAAAGTTGATGTGGCGCTACAGAAGATGATTGGTGGCATTAGTAAGGCTGTTGATATCCTTATGGAAAAGCTAAAAGCACTAAACACTCAGCAGATAAACCCTGGGCAAGATGTCATACCTAATATCAGTGATAAGATAAGCATACCACAGCCGAGAGCACCACCGATTAAGACAAATATTAAGGCGGACATACAATATTATCAGGAACAGATAGCCCTGATTAAAGAAACAATCAACCTACAAGAATCCGCAGCAGATAGGCACATTAAGAAAATTAAAGAGTTAGAGGCTGAATATAAAAAGGCTGCAACATCAATGAAAAGTGTTGGTGGACAGATTAAAGAAGTATTTGACCCTAACACAGCTAGTGCCAAAAAATTAGCTGGTGAGATTGCCAAAGAGAATCAGGCAGTAGATAAGATAGGAATAAGTGTAGGTAACTTAAATTCTAAGCTGAGCCAGACAGAAAGACATATGAAGATGTTACAAGATAAGGCAAATAGTGCTACTTCAGGAGTAACTAAAGCTGTATCTAAAACAAATTCACGTCTAAAAAGTATCACTAACAGGACTTTTAGGGGCATGAGGTCAGCTATGATGTTGCCGTTTAAACCGACCATCAACGGCTTTAAAAGACTAGGTAGGGCGGCCCAAAACGCAGGAGAGAGAGGCAGCAAAAGTCTAGGAACATTAGATAAGTCATTTTGGAGAGTATTCAGGCGATTATTTATAATCGGCACAATATCTAAAATGCTAAGGGGACTTACAGGGTATATAGGTGATGCCTTAATGGCCAATGAAAGATATAGGGCTTCACTGGACACTGTAAAATTAAACCTTGCAGCTGCTTTCCAACCAATCATGGATATTATGATTCCTGCTTTGGTAAATTTGATGTCTTGGCTGGCTAAGGCAACTGGATATATGGCGGCTTTTATAGCCACAATGTTTGGGACAACTTATAAGGCTAGTGTTCAAGGGGCTAAGCAATTAAATACCCAGACGGCAGCCTACAAAGAAATGAGTAAGCAGTCACAAAAGACTGCCGATAAAGTGAAAAAATCAGCTAAGGAAATGATAGGATCCTTAGCAGGATTTGACGAGATCAATACAATTAATTTGAAATCAGATGTTGAAAATGTTAAATCAGGAGATGGTGACGTTCCTAGTTGGGTTAATGCTGCCACTACTGAAATTGGTGATACATCTGTATTTGATAAATTCAAGAAGATACTGGATGGTATATTTAAGCCATTTAAGGAGTCTTGGGCAAATGAGGGTCAAAATACTGTAAATGCCTTTAAATATGCCATGGGTGAAATATCTGAACTTGCAAAATCAGTAGGCAGGTCTTTGTATGAAGTATGGACCAATGGCACAGGAACCCAAATGTTAGATTCCATTCAGCGCTTATTACAGAATATATTACTACTAATAGGTGATATAGCTAAGTCGTTTAGGTTAGCATGGGATGACGAGGGCAGAGGTACACAAATTATCCAAAATATAGCTGATGGAATAATTAATACTATTCAGTTATTTGGAAGTATAACAAATAGTATACGAGAGGTTTGGGGAGTTGTTGGTGATGAAATAGCTGTCAACTGCCTTGATATCCTGGGTAATGTAACCCATCTGTTTTCACAAATACCAAAGACTTTTAAAGAGTCTTGGGAAAAGAACCAGATAGGCACAGAATTCCTACAGCATATAGGAGATGGATTCAATAACATACTCGGCCTAATAAATGATGTGACGGGTTCTTTAGATGGTCTATGGGCTAAGTTTGGCCCATCTATCACAGATACGGTCATGCAGTGCTTAAATGCCACTTCTGGGCTATTTGAGTCTATGACAATAGGCTTTAGAGGTGTTTGGGATAATGGTGGAAACCATCTATTTGAGTCGATAGGAAGACTTGCTACAAGGCTATTTGAGTTAGCCGGGCGTATATATTCTGATTTTATAGCACCAGTAGCAGGGAAGTTTTTAGAGATTCTCGGTCCAGCAATTGGTAAGGTGCTAGATATAATAGCTTCACTGTTAGATAAGTTTAGTGAACTTATTGAGTGGATCCTACAAGAAGGTAATCCAGCTTTTGATTTGTTGTGTGGTGCACTAGCAGGCGCAGGAGCAGCCCTGTTAACATATAAGGGTTATCTACTAGCAACGAGTATTGCACAAGCAGGCTTAGGAACGATTTTATCAACAAATTTAGCCCCAGCAATAGGGCTAGTTACAAAGGCATTCGCTTTTATCTGCTCACCTATAGGGGCTGTTACACTTGCCATTGGTGCTGCGGTAGCCATAGCAGTAGTACTGTGGAAGAATTGGGATAAGATAGGTCCTGAAATTAAAAAGATATGGGAAGGTATAAAAAAGGCCTGCGTCGACATATTTACTGGCATAGGCAAGTTCATATCCGATACATGGGATAGTATAGTTAAGGGAGTTACCGAGTTTGGCTCTAAGGTCCTAAAGGGCTTAGGTGACCTAGTAATGTCCATATTAAAGGGTGCGACTGAGTTTATGGCAAAGTTCATTACCTGGTATATCAACCTTTGGGGTGAGATAATCCGACTATGTGGTGAAGGTATATCTAAGGCACTAAAAGCCATAGTAGACTTCTTTGCCAAGTTCCTAACTGCTGGATGTGACCTAGTTAGACATATTGCCAGGGGTATAGGCAACACAATGAGTAGTGCAGTTACAGCCATGGCCAATGTTGGGAGAAGTATATTCAATGCTATTAAGAGTATTAACCTTTTCAGTATAGGTAAAAACCTAATCATAGGGTTATGGAATGGTATATCATCTGTAACTGACTGGATTTTAGATAAGCTAGGTGGATTCTGTGACAGGGTAGTTGACACTGTGTGTGACTGGTTTGGCATCCATTCGCCATCAAGAGTATTTAGGGACCAGATAGGTAAGATGATTCCTAAGGGTATGGCTATTGGTATTGAGGCTGAATCCAGTAAAGTTATGGACGCCATGAAAGACTTAATGAATATCCCGGAACTTTACCAACCTGAACTTTCGTTTATGGGAGATACAAAACCTCAACCACCACCAGATAAGGATGGCATTATTAAAGAGATAATAGACCTTATGGGTGGGGATAATGACGATAATCCGCAACCAAAGACCATTAATATAGTCTTAGAGTTAGATGGAGAGGTAATTGGCAAGAAGTCAGTTGAGTATATAGATGACGTGCAAAAACGTACAGGAAAGCCAGTATTTACATAGAGGGGGACTTTATATGCTAAATATTAACGGAATTGATATAACTAAATATATAAAGCCGTATAAGGTATCGCTACAAGACTTAGATTCGGACTCCTCTGTCAGAAATGTAAAGGGTGAAATGATGAGGGACAGAATTGCGGTTAAGCGAAAGATTGAACTTGAGTTTGGCCCTTTACAGAGTAATGATATAAAGGTAATCTTAGGGGCTACTGCGGGGGTATTCTTTAGTGTCACCTTCATAGACCCCCTAGAAGGTCAAATCACTAAGCAGATGTATTGTGGGGATAGAACTGCAGCTTTATATAGTAGTAATACAGAACTTTGGACTGGTCTTAAGTTTAATCTTATAGAAAGGTAGGTGATAGACATGGGGAGTAAGATTATCAAAGAAGCTTTTTCAATGCCAGCAAGGGAGCTTAGGGCAAAAGTGACAATCGGAGATAAAGTATTTACTGATGAACACTTAGAAAGCATAAGAGCCGTAACTGGATTGTCAGAGAGTAATGATTTTGAAGTAGGAACTGCCTTCATGGCATCAGCTACTATAAAACTAGTAGATAAATATGAAAATTTCAGAGAATCAAACTTTAAGGATAAACTGGCAAAGGTAGAGATTGGGGTTAAAACACCCCAGGACTTTGACTTTACGTCAATAGGGGAGTTTATCGTGGACTCAGTAGGTAGTAATATGAAAAGTTGGGAGTTAAAATGCTATGACAGAATGCATAAGTTTAATGTTAAGTATGATTGCAAATTAACTTTCCCAACATCCCTTAAAAATATAGTGCTGGATATATGTAATATTTGTGGCGTTGAACCATCAGACAACATCAAAAACTCTACACTACTTGATAGAATTATTAAATTTAAGCCTAACTTTTATGATATGACTGCGAGGGAAGTTTTAGCCCAGGTAGCAGAATTAGTTTGTGCGTGGGCTTATATAGATGTTGATTCCCAGAAATTGGATATAAGCAGCTATGCTGTAGATGATGAAATTAAGATAAATGATGACAACTTAATTTCATTTAAAGAATATAAAAATACAAGTAATTCTGACTGCAAAATTCTTCTGGATAGTGTCAAGATAATCCAAAATGGGGCTGATGACGCAGACTACAACCCCGATAGCTCTAGGAAATTTCATATCGTGGATAACATGTTTATCCAGGGTAATGGTGCAGACTACATTGATAATGCTAAGAAATCTTTTAGATTCAATGAACTATCAGCCCTTTCCATAAAATACAACGGAAACCCAGGACTGAGACCTGCTAGATGCGTTAAGGTAATTAGGGCAGGTAAGGAATATAACTTCCTTCCTTTAGTTCGTAAGCTTACTTATAATGGTGGGCTAGTTGAGGAATGCGAGTGCAAACAGATTAATTATGACCCGGCTAATCGAAGGAAAGAGATTGTCAGACACGTGGAGAAGATAAACGCCCTACTAAAAGTTATGGATAACAAAATCCAATCTAAGGTGGGGACAGAAGAATTTCAAACACTAGTTGAACAAACAAAAGAAGAGATAAAATTACTTGCTAAAAACATTAACTTAGAGGGCTATGTTAAGTTCGAGGACCTAAAAAAGCAAAATAAATCAACTGTTATCCACGGTGGTAACATCACTACCGGGGTAATCCAGTCAAAAGATGGCGGCTTTGGTATTGATTTGGATAATAAGACTTTTTTCTTAGGGCGTGACTTAGAACATTATGCCCTACTTTTTGATGGTGAAAATCTGAAATTTGGAGCTGGTGGGATTAAATCAGACCAGTTTTCAGAGGGACTAAAACAGGAGTTGAAAGGTCAGGATGGACAATCCCAGTACGTTCACACCAGGTACTCAGATAGTGGTGGAGATGTAGGGTCTATGCATGTAAATGCAGTGGATGACTCAGGTGAGCCATACAAGTATATAGGCTTTGCCATAACTAACTCTAGTGGTGCGCCAGCTTTAAAGTCTGCGTATAAGTGGACTAAATATGTTGGTGATGATGGTGCTAATGGAACACCGGGAAAGTCAGGAGCAGATGGAAAGACGCCATATTTTCATGTAGCTTGGGCTGATAGCTCAAATGGTGCCGTTGGATTTACAACTCAGGGTGGCACAGACAAGAAATATATGGGGACTTACACCGATTTCACCCTAGAAGATAGTCAGAATTACAGTGATTATACTTGGGTAAGGGTAAAAGGCCAGGATGGAGATTCTTTTAAGTTTAATTTAATATCAAATGGAGATTTTCATAATGATTTTGCCACAAACGAGCCTAGTAACGACCCTAACAAATTAAATGAATGGCAAGTCAAAAGTCAAAAAGA
>NZ_JRNB01000093.1 GCF_000758885.1 Peptostreptococcus sp. MV1
CTGTCGCATAAATTTCGGATTTTATTCATCAACGCTAGTTGACAAAGAACCATTTTATTCATCAACGCTAGTTGAGAAAGAACCATAAAAATAAAAGAAAAAAATAAAAACATTGCCAAAACATTGCCAGCTAGGGTATTACCCTAGCTGGAAGTGTTGATATATCTATTATTTAGCGCCTAAAGCTGCCATTGTAATGTAGTTATATGGCTGGTTGAAGTGAGGTAGGAAGAATATATCTAATAGAGCAAGTCTATCTATAGTTACCTTCTCCTGGATAGCTAATGAGAACATATGGATACCCATTGACATATCGTATTCAGATGCCATCTGAGCACCTAGAACCACTCTTGTATTCTTGTCATATACTATTCTTATCTTAACATCTGGATTAGTTGTTTCGATAAATCCTGGCTTCTGAGTATCTTCAAAGTCAGTGTATTCAACTTCGATACCAAGCTTTTCAGCCTTAGCAACAGTTATACCTGTAGAAACCATCTTTAGGTTATATATACAAATACCATTTGATCCCTGAACACCAATTGATTCGATTTCAGTACCAGCAGCATTGTGAGCACCTACGATACCACTTCTAACAGCATTTGTAGCAAGAGCTATATAGTTAGTGTTGTCTATTGTATTATCGAATACAGTAGCACAGTCACCTATAGCGTAAACGTCCTTCATACTTGTTTCCTGCTTCTTGTTAACTAGGTATGAACCGTTTCTGAATAATTCCAATTTATCCTTACCTAGAGCGTTGTTTGGTCTGAATCCTATTGATAGGATAACCATATCAGCCTTTATTTCCTTCTTGTCAGTTACTACTGAAGAAACTCTTCCGTCAGTTCCCTTAATTTCCTGAACTGCCTGGCCGAATTCAAGATTTATGTTATGGCTAGCAAGATTTTCTCTCATCAAGCTAGTAAATGGTTCGTCATAGTAAGATGGTAGACAAGTATCAGCGATATCAACCATTGTTACAGTCTTTCCTAATCTTTCAAATGCTTCTGCTAATTCAACACCTATATAACCAGCACCAACAACAACTATGTCCTTGATTTCAGGATTTTTTAGTTTCTTTATAACTTCTTCAGCGTTCTGGTATAATTTAACCTGCTGTACGTTTTCTAAATCCTTACCAGGTATATTTGGTATAATTGGAAGAGAACCTGTAGCTAATATGATCTTGTCATATGTATCTTCTATTTCTGTACCGTCTTTTAATCTAACAAATACCTTCTTAGCATCAAAGTCGATATCATGTACATCAGCTTCCATGTGTACTGTAGCACCCATAGCTTCTAACTGAGCCTTATCAGCATAGAATAAACCATCTGGCTTAGAAATCTGCTTACCTATCCAAAGTGCCATACCACAACCTAGGAAAGAAATGTTATTGTTCCTGTCATATACTACCAATTCATGTTCTGGGTAGTTACTTAAAATTGTTCTAATTGTCGCTGTACCAGCGTGATTTGCTCCTACTACTATAATCTTACTCATAATTACCTCCATAATGTTTGTGAACTAGTATCCTACTTATAAGGATACTGTGGGTTACCATAATTTAATTTGAATTTTATCTTTATTGACGTCAAATTTTTATCACGTTATAGATTTACCCTGCGAACTGTTTTCATAAACACATTTTTTGAAAAAAATTTATATTTTTTTTGGTAGATATGCATTGATAGGGTTTAAAGCCTTGAAATTAAAGGGATGTAGAAATTATTTTTTTTGAGAAAAAATATGATTTTTGTGATTTTTTTGTTATATTTGTTTTATGTGATAGACTTTAATAGATTTATAGGGAAGTCCTTGTGGATTTGTAGAGATTAGAAAAATGTCTTGCATAACTATTAATTGAGTCTCCCCTATGTTTATCGAATAAATCACCTATACAATTATTAAGAATTTTTAAAAAATTCTAATGAAAAATATCATAAACACCATGCATATTAAATACACCCCTTATAAACATTGAAATGGCGTATCTAAAACTTTTAAGACTAAATGTTATTATATGCTTTAGATACGCTGTATTTTGCTTCAAGGGACAAGCGAGGGACAAACTATAAAATATCTAGGGTCTTAAAGTAATCTTGTTCTTGTTGTTTCATTTTACTTGTTACCTTGATGTATATATTAAGGGTCGTCTTGTCGTCCTGATGGCCTAGTCGAGCTTGTATATAGTTAAGTGGCACACCTTGTTCAGCCAGTAGCGAAGCACAAGTTTTCCTAAATAGGTGGGTCTTAGGGCTAAAGTTATTCTTACTCAAAATATATCTAGCTGTTGGAAGTAAGTAGGGGTTACCATTTTGATTACAAAATAGAAAATCGCTACTCACACCATAAATTCTTTTTAAAAACTGGGCTTCTTTTTTAATTTGAATTACCCGACGATTTATACCTAAGTCGTCAATTGTTTTTTCAGTTTTCGGGGTATTTATAGACCCGTTAAACGAACGCTTATAAATATGGACTATCTGCCTGTCGTCGTCGATATCATCATCTGATAAGGCTGTTATTTCACTCCAACGCTTACCTAGTAGGGTTTGGGTTTCTAATATTAATCTCAGCATTTGACTGTTAAAGTCCTTGTTATTCGACAAAGTGTTAAATATTCCTGTCAACTCCTCACGTTCGTAGTAGTCCTTATTGTCCTGGTCGCTTATAATTTCGTCTAGGGTCTTACGTTTCTTAACATCACGCTTAATAAATCTAGCTAAATCCTTTTCAATTAACTCATTCTCATAGGCCCATCTAAGTATTATTTTAATTGTTGTTTTATTGCTATCATTTTCCATACGACAGTTAATGTATGTTGGTGTTAAATTGCTTACTAGTGTATTTTCTCCAATTAATCTTACCACCTTACCAACTAATTTACATCTGACGAGATAGGTAGAGTCAATTTTTAAATACTCTTTAGCAGATGTTAAGTATAAATCAGCTAACTGGCTAAAGGTTAATTGAGTAGTGGGAGAATATCTCTTATTTAAAATATTGTCTATTTTGCTATTTAATTCTTTCTGGGCCAGCTTTTCTATATGACGATTATTTTTTTCATAAGTAACCGTTACAGACTTCCACTTGTCAGTAAGTGGGTCTTTGTATTTTTCACGATATTTATATTTACCATTTTTTAATTTTTCGATATTCATAATTTATAACTCCTCTCTATGTCGTTTTGACGTGATGTACGCCGTTATTAGCGTTTTTACGCTACTACTTGATAAAAGTAATCAAGAATAACTATAAAACGCCTTATAGACCCTTTTAAATCGATTTTATCGCTATTGCTATATATTTAGTTCCCTACATATCCAAAATAATAATTTACGTGTGAAGTTGGGTGTAGTTTTGAATTATCCATTCTCAATGAGAACAACAGAGATACTATATTCAAAAAGTTGAACATAACAAAATAACAAAAACTTTTCCAACTCTTATATATATTTATTTTTATATATATTTTTTCTTATATATTATATATATTTATATATTTCTATAGAAATAAGTAATATTTTTGTTATTATGTTATAAATAGTAAAATAATATAGTATTTCCAATGCTTGTAAAAAATCAGGTATAACAAAAACATAACAAAAACAGGGTAAATCTTAACAAAAACTCATATTTTGAGGGTAGTTTTTGTTATAAAAATTGACCTGATGAACAGAAAAAAAGTAAAAAATATATTTTTATTTTTTTCAGTTTTTGTTAGAGATTGGTTTTTGTTATAGTTTTTGTTATTTTTGTTTTAGTTTAAAACGACCCTTAAAAACAACTTATTTTGACAAGTATATTTGTCGTAATTGCCGAATGATTTTAAGTTGAGTTGTTTTTATTATTCGTAAATACTACTCATATTTTTAATCAAAATAGCATTATTCTTAAGAGTCCCTAAGTACATTACATGATATTTGGATAAACTAAGTATTTTGGTACATTTTTAAGGCTAATTGATATGTTAAATCGATTGAGAAAATAAGTATTTTTTGGGTGTTTTTATCTAATTTTTGACCGTTAATTTTAACATTTGGATATTGTATATTTATCTTAGTCTGATTAAATATTTTTTCAACATCTAGTAACCTTTCACCTGGTATATTTTCCACTAATCGACCCTCTACAAGTTCATCGATTTTAATACTTAGTGCATTACATATTTTAACCACATTGGATATATTGGCCGTCATAATTCCATTTTTCAAAATCGTGGATAAGGTGGAATAAGGTAGGCCAATGTTAAAAGTAAATTCTCTAAGCGAGCCATATTTTAGTATTATAAGCTCACGCAGTTGGTTTTCAATAGTCATATTATCACCTACCTTTCAGCACGTATATAACCAGCATCTATCGCTTCTTGTTCTGTATCAAAGTATACTACGTTGTTCTCGCTTATTTTGTTGTAGGACCTCCCACCTGGAACATGATATTTCATCGAGTTTCTATTGCCTTTTATTTTTCCATTTTCTGTTGTATCAGCAGTATATTCACGCCTACTGGATTCAGTTTTAGCTGGTTGTGTAGATTGTTTTGGTTCTATGTTTTCATTAGCCCACAATCCTGTATTATGTTCCCTTGCATCACGTTGTAGACGAGTAAATAGATTACTATATTTACTATCAGGCTGGTAAGTATAAGCTTGTGCGTAGCCTTCTTTCACTAAGATAGCATTGTACATATTATTAATTATCTCTTCCTCGCTAGGCTCATTAGATGATGGCCTAGAAAGCCATATATAGCGAAGTAGTCTACCGTACTTGTCTGTTTCAGATACGTCTTTTTGCAAGTAAACAGTTTTATTACTTAGCGACTTCTTAGTAAAGTTACTAGCTTCTTTACCGTAGTATTCAACTGGTTTATTAGGGTGAACAGTCTCGGGAGTATCTACACCTATCATTCTGATTTTATATTTTTGACCATTAAATAATACGTGGATAGTATCACCGTCAACAACTCTAATTACTTTGGCTTCGTCAAAGGTGTTATTTGTTGTTGGTTCTACTTTCTTAATTTCTTTCTTAGGTTCTACCTTCTTCTCATGTTCTACCTTCTTAGGTTCATCTTTTCTAGTATTAATTTTTTTAGATTCATCTTTTTTTGTTTTTACTTCTACAGGTTTACTACTGTTTTTAGTTGTGCTTTCAGATGCGAAAACTCCGCATCCGATGAACGACAGTATAATAACACCAATAAGAATTTTACAATTTTTCGAATACTTCTTTTTCTTATCGTTCTTCCTATTCTTTATAGTCAAAACACCAAAAACAATTAAAGAAATGAAAGATATAAAAAATACAAACGATAAAAATACAAACATAATAGTACTCACTCCTTTCAAATGAACATCATAATTTTACATATGTACACTTATTAAATTTATTTCATTAGTATAATGTTTAAATTTTTCCACAACACGGTCACTGTATTTTACTGACTTGTAATCAAGATCTAGATACTGATATCTAATATTCATAAATTGTTCACTAACATTAAATTTCTTTGCGAACTTCTTTGGACTTGGAAGTTGTTTTAAATTTACTATCAATGGTGCAGGTGATAGTAGATTTCTAGCAAATACATTTGCTTCTATTTCTAACACATTATTCTTAACCAATTTATTATGAGATAATACGTCGTTCGTAAAAAGATGACCTAATACGATATGACCTATCTCGTGAGCGATTGTAAAATTGATTCTTTCAGTCATTTGCGATTCGTTGTAAAAAATACAAACTTCCCCATTATTTACAAATGAAAACCCGTCACTGGAAATGCTGTATAATTTCCAATCGAATGATGTATAAGGAATTAATTTCCAATTATTTTTATCACATATATCTCTTAAATCAACTGGGTAATTAATAGTATCGTCTATGAAGTCCCCCAAAACATAATAAACAAAACCATACCTTGGGTACTTTGGAATTTTTAAATATTCATCGTAATTATAGACCATTGACACCTCCTATTTACTTTTAAATACGTCAATCATGTTTAATACTGCATCTAGCTGTTCAGCAGATAAAGAAGAAGCTTTTCTAGCTATTAGTTTGCTTTTTTCGTTTTCGATAGGTTCTTCACCCGATAAAAGATATTCTATCGATACGCCTAAAACCTTTGATACTCTATATAGTTTGTCAGCTGATGGAATTGAATTTTCCCATCGTCGAATTGTACCATTTCCGAGATTTGCTTTTCTTTCAATTTCAGCAACAGATAAACCTTTGAGAGTAGCTAAATGTTGAACTCTTTCTAATAGATTCAAATGTAATACCTCCTTTTTAAAAAATTAGCTAATTTGCTATTGACAATTAGCGTTTTATCCATTATACTTAGTTCATAAGCTAAAAAGAAAGCACAAAAAAACGCTAATTATATCAATAAAAAAATAAATCATTCATAACTTCGCCAAAAGTTTTGTTATTTATTTGTGTGCTTATATATTAGCATATTATACATTATAAGTCAATAATGTTCTAAGAAAATTTACACATTATAAAAAAAGGGGGGGTGAGAACAGTGGACTTTAAGATTAAAGTGAGAACGGCTTTGCTGGAACAAAATAAATCTATGAAACAGTTATCTGAAGAACTTGGAATATCACAAGCGTATTTATCAGACATTGTTAACGGCAATCGTAAGGCCGACCATTATCGAGAAAGAATAATGAATATCTTAAAAATCAATTAGTTAAATTAGAAAAGGAGATGTATTTATGAAAGTTATCGCACGTAAAAACGGGACCGTCGAAATCGGAGATATAGTTAGTTATAAAAACTACCTCAATGAATATATGGTTATTCCAGGGGACAAAATAGTATACTTATTAAATCTAACTACATTTGGGAGAATTAAATTAAATGATACTCAACTAGATGAGCATGTGAAAGACGGAACAGTAAAATTACTAATTAAACATGACGACATTATTATCACAGACCATGAATAAGGTGAGTAAGATGAAACGAAATACTATAATTTTACCGGACATGATAAAAAAGTCCAGCGTCCCCGATTACTTTTCAATCGGTAGGACTAGGGCAGAGGAGATATTTAATCAAGCCTGGGAAGAGGCCCAGAGAGATGATAAAATACCAATTCAATGCACGGCCGAGTATGGAAGTCTAAAGCTAATGAGTAGAAAGGCGTACGCCTATTATCTACATTATGGTATGAGATTACAAGACGAAGTGGCAAGAAAGAGTGTCCCACCATTTTCGGCCGTGGAGTATCAAGACTATATTTAAGAGGAGTAAAACAGATGAATAAGACAATTAGTAATATCAATGGTGCTACTTATTACGCTATTTTGATAGTGTGGGAATATGTAAAAATGGGCTTAGCCTGGTTAGTTAAATAGGGGGTGATGTGATGACATTAGTAGAAGGACAAATAGTGCATATTGAAACAACGTATGGAAGTATTATCGAGGGTGAAATATTTAATATATATGGTTTTATAAACAATGGAAAAAAACAGACTACTATTATTATCAAGAGCAAAGAGGGACTAACTAAAGTTAACTTAGCGTCGATAGTAGAATTTCACGTCTTAGATAGTAAGGAGTCTATCACGATTACACGAGATGAATTTATAAGCTTAACCGATAATATCATTCGTGAAATAAGCAAGCTAGAGGACAAGGACGCCGAACGCAATAAGGATAGTTCACTTGTTCGACTACTTAAAGAGTACACCAATGCTATTTTGATAGAATTATTCAAGGGTGAAGTGGATGACGATTAAGTTATACGCCCACCAGGAAATAGCATTGTCATATACCAGGGTGCAAAACGGTTTCGCTTTATTTATGGAACAGGGGACAGGTAAGACCCTACCGTCGCTATTTAGGATAAGAGACTTAATTAAATCTAAGGAAGTTAAGACAGTCCTTGTAGTAGGTCCTAAGTCAGCCTTAGGAGCGTGGGAGCGTGATATAGAATTGTTTAACACCACCGATAGTAAGTTACTACAAAAGCATATTACACTTATTAATTACGATAAGGTGTGGCGTGGTAAGACGTACGATAATACTTATGACTGTATCATATTAGACGAGGCCCACTTTATAAAGAATAGGGCGTCTAAGCGGTCTAAGTTCCTACTCAAACTAGCTAGTAGAGCAAAGTATAAATATATCCTAACAGGTACGCCAATATCTAATGGACACTTAGAGGATATCTGGTCGCAGTTCTGTTTTTTAGACTGCTACATGGATAGAGGTAATGTATACAGTAACATTTTCAAAGATAAAATGGACGAGTACGAGCCAGGTGTAAAGCACAAAGGGTCATATAGTGAGTTTATCAAAAGGTACGCAATACTTAACAAATATTTTAGACCTAGTTCATATATTCATGTTAACGAATTACAAGAGATAATCGACGAGTATAGTTTTAGAGTTAAGAAAATAGATTGTCAAGACTTACCTGATAAGTTACCAGACGAGATAATAAAAGTAGACTTAAAAGCCAAAGATAAGTATAAGAGAATGGCCCTTAAATCAGCTTTACTAGAGTATGATTTACTGGCAGAAAACCCACTATCAAGGCGACTAAAATTACGACAGTTGGCAAGTGGCTTTGTTACCTTAGAAGATAAATCAATAGTGGAAGTACCTTGCGAGAAGTTAAATATACTACAAGAGATTTTGGAAAGTTTTCCGGATGAAAAAAAGTTAGTTATATTCGCACAATTTACCTATTCTATCCACAAAATAGGGGAGTTGTTAGACAAGTTAAAACTCAAATATGTAACACTTAATGGTGAGCAAAAAGACAAGCAGATATGGCGTAAGTTCCAAAATGATGAATCTATTAAAATTATAGTTTGTCAATATGAGACGGCCTCAGCCGGGATAGACCTTTTTGCCAGTGATACCATCATATATTACGAACCTACCATCAGGACAATATCACTAGAGCAGTCAAGAGATAGGATACATAGGACAGGGCAGACTCAGAAATGTAGTTACATTCATTTGTTAACCAAAGGTACGCTTGAAGTTGATATATATAGGACAGTGTCCCAGTATGCAGATTTTACAGAGGAGTTATTTAACGAATACATGGAAAGTTATAGAAGAGAATACGGGGGTGGTAAATCATGAAAGAATGTATAATGTGTGGGTGTCTAATGAGTGATAGACATACAGCAGATATATGCGAAGTGTGTCAAGACGACATGGAAGATAACGAGGATGATATTGTATGACATTATTTATGGTTGTGACAAGCGATAAATATCAATTACCAGTTATGATTTGTGAGTCAAGAAAAGAATTGGTAAATAAATTAAGTCTATCATATAGTTGTGTGCAGAAACATTTAAGAGGTGAGGTTAACAATCCTATTATATATAAAGTAGAGGTGGACGAGGAATGAATATTTACATATATGACATAGAAGTATTTGTCGACGACTGGATAGTAGTATTTAGGCGTCCCGAAGAAAATAGCGACCATATAGTAATACATAACGACAATCACCATCTTAGAAGCTTCTTGAGCCAACCAGACATAATACTAGGTGGGTTTAACAACAAGCATTACGACAATTGGATATTACTTACTATGTATTTAGGCGGATCTAATATCGAAGTTAAAAGGCACAACGACTATATTATAAACGGCAATAACGCCTGGGAATTTCCATTTGTATCATATAAGAAGTTACCGGTTTCAACCTTTGACCTCAGAGACGATATAGCAGATATAGGAATATCCTTAAAATCTATCGAGGGTAATTTAGGGCTACCTATAATAGAATCCTCAGTAAATTTTAATATCGATAGAAAGCTAACGCCTGGAGAGTTAGAAGAAGTAATCAAATACTGTAAATATGACGTAGATAGTACTATAAAGCTTTATAATGAGCGTCTAGAAGATTATATCGACGCTAAGATATTAGTAGGAGAGATGTACGGTCTAAGTCCTCAAGAAGCAGTAGGACTAACTAACGCCAAGTTATCGGCTAAGGTACTAGGGGCTAAGTTAGTTAAACGTACAGACGAGAGAGAGTATATAATTCCTGATAATATCGACGTAAACGACATACCACAAGAGGTACTTAATTTCTTCAATTTGATACACGATAAATCAATACCCGACGCTAAATTATTCGGGTCACCTGGGGCAAAGGGAATGACCTTAGATATAAAGTTTACAACATCATACGGGACTTGTCCCGTGACGTACGCATGGGGTGGGGTACATGGTGCTAAGCCGTGTGTAATTGTTGAAGAGGATGAGGAGCGAGTAATAATTAATCAGGATGTAGCAAGTCTATACCCTAGTTCAATGATTAATTTTGGCTACTGTTCTAGGTCAATGGCAGACGCTAAGGCGTACGAGTCATTAGTAAAAAGGCGACTTGAATATAAAAGACAAGGAAATAAAAAACAAGCTAACGCCTTAAAGTTGGTAGTTAACACTGTATACGGAGCAATGCTTAATATGTATAACGACTTAGCCGACAGGTGGGCGGGTAGGTCAGTGTGTATAAGCAACCAATTAGCTATGACAATGCTTATTGTAAGGCTAGCCAGGGCGTGCGAGACTATAGACTTTATAAATATTAATACCGACGGTATTATGTTCAGTATCGCCCGTAGAGAAGTTGAGTTGTCAGAGCAGATAGTAAATGAATGGTGTAAGGTCACTAAGTTTGAAATGGAGAGAGACGATTTTAGCAAGGTTATCCAGAAAGACGTCAATAACTATATAGGTATAAAAGCCGACGGGTCAATCAAAACGAAAGGTGGTTACGTATCACTATATAAAGGTGGTAATTTTAAAACAAACTCACTATCCATAGTTCACAAGGCCATAGTTGATTATTTAGTTAACGGTATACCGCCAAGAGATACTATAAGTAACTGTAAGGATATACTAAAATTTCAACAGATAGTGAAAACAGGCGGTACATTCGACGGGACATATCACTATATCAACGGTGAAAAGTACGAAGTTCAAAAAGTAAATAGAGTATATGCAGTAACTGACCCTACATACGGGCAGATAGTAAAAGGTAAATTAGTAAAGTTTAAGCGAAAGAAAAATAAAGAGACTGGCAAAATGGATGAGGTCCCAGTAGACCCCCCTAAGTGGCAAGAAGAAATAATTTCAGAGTGTCCGACTCACGCTTATATAGATAACACTAATAAGCTGACTGTAGATAAGTTAGACCTAGAATATTATATCAATATGGCTAATAGTCGTATAGATAAATATATCAATATTGACCGAAAAGTCAAAAATAAACTAGATAAAATAGAAAAGGAGATAGTAATTATGGCAACAGCAAAGGCGACATCAAAAAACGTATTTGAAAAATTGCTAGTGGCAAGAGAGCAGTTTTTAAATGCAGGTATTAAAAAGACAGGAATTAATAGGTACGCAGAGTATAAGTATTTTACCCTAGAAGAAATAATACCGATTAAGCAAAAAATATTTAAAGACTTAGGCTTATCGGATATTATATCCTTTACAGATAGCGAAGCTGTACTACAGATATTTAATACCGACAATACCGACGAAGTGGTAGTATTCAGTAGCCAGTTGGCACCTGATGAGTCAATGATAAAAAACCCTATTCAAAAAGTAGGGGCCGTTCAGACTTATATAAGAAGATATCTATATGTACTAGCACTAGATATTATCGAAAGTGACGGTATAGAAGAGACTACAGGTAAGCCGGTAGACGAGGACGGTAAGCCAGCTAAGAGCGGTACTAAGAAATCTAATAGACCAGCTACCAACGAGGAGAGAGAAGAAGTAAAAGAGGAATTGACAGACCAGGACGGAGATTTTACCAAGACTCAAAAAACAGCCATTACAAATGGACTTAAAAAACTAAGAGCCAAGTATATGGATAAAGACAATGTGGTATTTGATGATGACCTGGAGAAGAAATATTCCAAGTACATTAGTGCTACTGTTAAGAAAGTAAAGCAGGGGTTAACTAAGTCAGAGGCGGACGCCTTGTTAATCGAAATAGGAGAAAAGGTAGCAGAATAATTTTATTTTAAGTTAGCGTCATAACGCTAAAGAAAGGGGTAAAAGATGTATTTGAACGTTATAACATTTAAAAACGGTAAGACCTTAGTTTTTAGGACAGAAACACCTTACAGTGTTAATAAATTAAATGAAGATAATACGGTCGATAGATATGGTGATTGGAATTTAGTAACTGACAGTAGCAACGGTGAGATCATGAGTTTTAGAGGCACAGAGGTAGTCACAATATCAACTGCTTTAATTAAGGAAGATAGACCAATTAAGCCAGCTAATAAGCAAGGTAAGAATAAGAAAAAGAATTTTAGGGCTAAGGTGGTCCAGTAGTTAAAAGAGGTGATGTAATGAAATTTTTAGAAAATAATACAATTAAGGTTAACCCGCCTAAAAGGCCGAAGAAATTAACGGCTACTAGGTTCGCTTCAATACTAGGATTTAACAACTGGTCAACACCTTTTAAGGCGTGGTGTGAGATGACTAGGACGTACGAAGAGCCGTTTGAAGATACTATATATACTATAGCTGGTAAGACGATAGAGCCTAAGATAAGCGACTATTTAAAGGATAGGTACTTTATGGATATTAAGAGTCCTACAGATGTATATGGGCCTGATTATTTTAAGAAAACATGGGGGGATTTCTTCCATGATACCAAGGCACTGGGGGGAATGTGGGATTTTATCGGTGATGATTTTGTAGTCGAAGTTAAGACTACTAAGAGAGTTGAGGATTGGAAAGGCGTGGACGGCCAAGTAGAGCCACCGATATACTACAAGCTACAGGCGTGCCTATACGCCTACCTACTAGGGTTTGATAACGTGGTTATGACTTGTTCATTTTTGACAGATACTGACTATACTAGTCCTGAAAAGTTTGTTCCTACCATTGATAATACTGTAGTAGTTGAGTTTAGTTTATCCGAAGAATATCCAACATTTAAAGAGTCTTACATTGAGCCAGCGTTAAAGTTTTGGGATAACCATGTATTAACTGGAATATCTCCTGAGTTTGACGAGAAGAAAGACGCTGACATTCTAAAAGAGTTAAGGAAGAATGTAACAGAGGCCAAAGACGAAGATATCCAAAAACTAATGACTGAGGCAGATAAGTTGATAGCGTCAATAGATAAGGCAGAAGCTAAAATCAAGGACAAAAAAGATAGACTTAAAGAGATACAAGGGATAGTTAAGCAGTCTATGACTGGTCAATTTAGAGAGGGTGACACTAAGGTAGAGATATCCTCTAAAAAGTACACATGGACACTAGCCAAGTCAAATAGGACTTCTCTAGACCAGTCTAAGTTAAAAAAAGAATTGCCGGACGTGTACGACAAGTATAAGAAAACATCAGAAGTGTATACGCTAAAGACGGCTAGTATAGAATAGGGGGTTAACATGGAGTACAAGAAAATAAACGAGTTAATTGTAAAAGAACATTTCAAAAAGAATAGTCAACTACTAATAGGTGATTATGAGGGTGATTATATTGTAATACCTGAGCCTAATTATTTGCTGATTGTCCCTAATTCTAAAGTATTATACGACTTATTCAAGTTAAAAGAGCCAATGATATTAAAACCTGGTTATATAGGAATAGATAGATTTAAGAAAAAAGATAACTATCATGTAGCCGAGCAGACGGATAACATCAGAAAATCAAAAGTAGGGACAAAAGAAGTAGTGATATTAGAATATAAAGCCGTTGATGGTGAGTATTCTACTTATGTAGATGAAAGTAAGTTAAAGTTATTCGGTAGTAATTATGTGGTAATGGTCCATGAGAAAAATACAACACCTATAACAATATGGGATGAGTCGCAAGAGATTTTATTAGGTGTGATTTGTCCAATTAAAATAAATGATAAATAAAAGAAAAGAGGTAAATTATGAAGTTTGAAAAATTTGTAAAAAGAGTTGGTGTACATGGAAAGATAGTTAGTAATGGTGATGAAGCCTGGTTGATATGCAATGGTGTAGGTATGCTTGTGCCTGAGGGAGTAAAACCATTTGGAGATGTGAAAGAGCCTAACGACTTAATTAAGGCTATATTAAAAGCAGATATTGAAGATGACGAGTTAAGTTTATTCAGAGCGTCATTACCTTATGCAGATTCTAAACCAGCTGAAATAGTAAGAGTATTTAAAACTGACTTAGAGGATGAGATAGGTATACGCAATGAAAATTTTGGACTAATTGAAAAGGACGATAGATTGGTCTATTTGGAAATTGAAACATCAGAAGATAATGTTGAAAAGTTCATATTGGTAACGGACCGTGTAGGAAATAAAATAATCGGGTTTATAAGTGAAACATTATTAAAGTATTAATTAGGGGGTAGATTGCAATGGCAAAAATGAAATTAGCAGAAAACACATTTACTATAATTCCTGAGGGAACAACAATATTCAAGATTATGGAAGTAGACGAGTCTAAGTATGACGATTACGGCAAGTTAAAAGTTACTTTACAGACGTCAAGTGGCGAAAAGCATTTTGAAAATTTTAGCTTTACTAAGGCCAACGGGGATATTAACGAGGGGGCGTTAAAAGCATGGTCATACTTTGCCAGAGTGTGCCTTAACAATTTCCAGGTAGAAGAAATAGATACACAAGATATTGTAGGGTGCTATATCCAGGCTACTGTTAATCATGAAAAGTACACGCGTACAAGTGGCGAAAAAGCAGGTCAAGAGGCTACAGCAGTAAGACTAAAAGATTACACGTCAGCTAGTGGGTTCAATAGTACTAAGGGTAAGGTAGACCCAGTAGACGAGGACGACAATGACCTTGACGACTTAGACGACCTTGACGAGTTAGACGAGTTGTAAAATATGGGAAAGCCTGAGAAGAAGTTACAAGATAAAGCAATCGCCTACTTAAAAGAAAACAAAATATATTATATAAATCAGTTCGGGGACGGGTTTACTGGAAAGGGTAAGCCCGACCTGGTAACTTGTATAAATGGCAAGTTCGTAGCGTTTGAGTTAAAAGTAGGCAAGAATGACTTGCAAGATGACCAAGTAATTCATAAGCGTAGGATAGAGAAGTCAAAAGGCTTACATTTTTCACCTTATACAATAGGTGAATTTATAGAGATAGTGGAGAGATTAAGAAATGGATATAAAAGATAGACTATTAAAATACATAGAAATAATGCCAATTCATACAAGAATTGACAGACAATTATTAATAGATATGGGCTTTTTTAGTGCCCCTGCTAGCACTAAATATCATGGTGATTATACAGGTGGGTTATTTGACCATAGCTTGAAAGTAACAGAAATATTACTTGAGTTAACTGACAAGTTAGATTTGACATGGGAAAGACCTGAGAGTCCTCATATTATCGGAATGTATCATGACATTTGTAAATGCGACCTATACGAGTGGGATTATGAAAATAGCAGATATACATATAAGGATGATTTAATTATCCCAGGACACGGGGACAAGTCAATAATCATGGTGCAGCACCATTTGAGATTGACGGACGAAGAAATAGCGTGTATTAGGTGGCATATGGGAGCCTATGAGAGAGATACTAAGATGTGGGAATATTATGGTAGAGCCATAGAGAAATACCCTAATGTGTTATTCACTCATACGGCCGACATGATAGCCAGTAAGATAATAGGTATCTAGGGGGTATAACAGGTGGATAAAAATAAGTTAAACGCCTCAGGGTGTAAAGACTTGACGGCATATGAAGCTATTAAGAAAGTCGAAAAAGACCGAAAAGCTGAGGAGAGATTTAAGAAGTTGTTAACTGCAATTTTTTGTATGTGTGAGTTAGCAGACTTTCACGTCGAGGGGCGTATTACCGTAAAAGATAAAAAGACCGGTAAGATATGGAGATAAATACAATGGATAAGAAGATAGACAGTATTAGACCTAATTATTATAACGACAGTAAGATATCACCATTTGACGTAATAGACGATTGGCAGTTAGATTTTTACGCGGGTTCAATTTTGAAATATTTAAAAAGAGCCGGTAAAAAACCTGGTGAGGATAGGTTAAAAGATTTAAGGAAAGTTAAGACTTACATAGATAAGATGATAGATTTAGAAGTCAGCAAGAGTAAATAGGGGGTGGCCAAGTGCAATATATCATATTGAACAATAAGACGCCTACACACGGTTTTAAAAACGGTGAGGGTACATACACTAAAGACGAGGCCATGGCGTTTGATAACGTGGCTGTGGTTGTCCCTAAAGGTTATATAGTACTTGATTTTGATACTACTAGCGACGCCGAGTTAATGTTAAAAATAGTAGACGCCCTGGACCTTAAAACTAAGGTAATGAAAACTACTAGGGGTATTCATTGTTGGTTTAAAGCGTCTGAGAAAGAGCCTAAGAATTTCATCAAGCAGAGATTGGCTATAGGGTTATATTGTGACCGTAAAAGTGGGGGGCGTAACGCGTACGTTAAAATTAAACAAGACGGAGAGCCAAGAGAATGGATAAGACAGGTTAAAATGAAAGATATCCAGGAAGTCCCTAAGTGGTTAAGTGCCATCAGCACACCAGCTAATAAGTTTAATTTCAAAGGCATGGGCGACGGGTCAGGTCGTAATCAAGAATTATTTGACTACATTGTATACCTACAGGCTAAGGGCTTTACTAGAGATGAGATAAGAGAGACTATACCGATTATAAACGATTATATATTCGAGGACCCTCTTAGCGAGTCAGAGATAGCAAGTATATGTAGGGATGAAGCATTTAAGCCAGATGACGAAATTCAGGCACAGATTAAGAAAGCTAATTTCAATCATGTGGAAATAGCCGAGGAGCTTATAGAAGAGCATAGCTTAATCAACTATAACAATACTATTCATGAGTATAAAAGCGGGTGTTACGTGCCTTGTGAGACCTTAGGTAAGTACATACGTAATAAGGTGTACGCTATTAAGAATAATCAGCGTAACGAAGTAGTATCATATATCAACGACATGGAACGTGTTAATACTAGAAATTTAAAGTTAAATCCTTACATTATAAATGTAAAAAATACCAGGTTCAACCTCAAAACTAATGAGTGTCTACCATTTGATAAGTCAATAATTGACTTCTCACAGTTACCTGTAACATATGACGCAACTGCTTATTGTGCCGACTTAGATAAGATGTTAAATAGGGTGTTCCTAGCAGATAGAGAAGTAATAAATCTATTTCAGGAAATGTTAGGGGCTACCCTACTTAAGCATAGTAAATATCAAAAAGCCTTTTTATTCTATGGGGGTGGGTCAAATGGTAAAAGTACGATACTTGATCTAATTAAGACTTTTCTAGGTAATAGAAATTATTCAGCTATAGCCCTGGAAAAAGTGACAGATAGATTTAATACGGCAGAACTTGAGAACAGATTGGCCAACATAGGGGATGATATCGACAATGTTACCATCAAAGATACTGGTACACTTAAAAAGCTGTTTTCAGGTAATTCAATAATGGTTGAACGTAAGGGGGAAAGACCCTATACAATCGAGCCATACGCAACTCATATATATAGTTGTAATAATATTCCTAGGTCATTTGATAAGTCAGACGGGTTTTACAGAAGATGGATAATGATACCATTTGACGCTAAATTTACTACTGATGATGAGGACTACGACCCACTAATAGGAGAGAAGATTACAACAGACGAGGCCCTAAGTTATTTACTCAATTTAGCCATTAGAGGGGCTAGACGACTAATCACACGTGGTAAATTTACAGAGCCACGTAAGGTTAAGATAGTACTTGATAAGTATAAAATAGACAATTCAACTGTTTTGACTTACTTAGATGACCAGGAGTTAAGTGAGACAGAAGTATTAGAAAAACCTAAAGATGTGCTATACAGTGAGTTTGTTGACTGGTGTAAATTATCAGGTATCAAGAATAGTAATATTACAGGTAAAAAAGCATTTTACAGAGAGATTATTGATAGGTACGATTTTGACGAGCAACCATTACAAAAAGCTAATGGTAAAAGATATTTTATGGAAAAACTATGATAAGGAGATATAAAAATGTTAATAGCAGATATTGAAAAATACGTAATTGAGAGAACAGAAGAGTTTAAGAAAGAGTTAAACAAAGAAGTAAAGCAGATGATAAAAGAAGCTAACCAGGGGCAAGTAAAAAGCATTTGGGACTTAAAAAAAGAAGATGGTGAAGATTATTATCATCTGTATAGTGATGGAGACATAGAACAAGTGGTCTTTTATACTGATTATGATGAATCGGCTAGAGATATAGGGAATGCCTTTCTGACTAAAGAGGAAGCAGAATTTGAACTTGAAAGACGTAGGGTAGAGGCTATCCTAAAGAAGTATAGCAGGTCTTTTAAAAGTGGTGAATTCAATTATATAGTTGTGTACGATACCGAAAATAACAGGATACTTGTATGTGCAGCACAATTTAACAATTCAGGTGCTCCAGTCTTTGAAAACAAAGAAATAGCACAGAAAGTAATTGATGAAATTGGGGAGTACAGACTTAAAAAACACTGGTTTGGAGTTAAGTAGGAGGTAAGAGTGTGAAAAAAACGTTAAAGTGTAAACACTGTGGTAATGAAGATCTCTTTTACACTAAAGAAAAGTACAAAGGAGAGTTTGAATTTTGCATGGATAAAGAAGGTAACCCTGTTTTCAATGCTGATATACACGAAGGTGCGACATACGAATTGAGAAGCAAATATATATTTTGCAGAGAATGTGATAAGCGAGTTTGTAGGATAGATGAATTTGAAAGTGGGGAAGAGTAAAATGAGTTATTTAGATTACAGGAAGTTGCCCAAGAAGATATATTGTATTGTGATATTAATTATAGTTGCATGGATGATATTTATAACCGGATTTAGTGTAGGAAAAACAATCCAGAAAGAACAAGACAGGCTATATGTAGGAAGAGTCATTGAGAAAGAACACGTTCCAGAAAAGATAAAAGATGGTGAGAGATTTGACGAAGCCTACTATATAGTGGTAGAAGATAATCACGGGGACTATCTTAGGTATAGCGTATCAAAAGATGTTTATCAGCAAATAGAAATAAACGATATGTATAAAAGAAAGTAGGTAAAAAATGTTAGTAATTAAAAGAAACGGTAAGGAAGTAGAGTTTGATGTAGCTAAAATTAACGAAGCTATATCAAAAGCCAACTCAACCCTACCTAGTGACAATAAATTAAGTGACGCCTATATAGGTGGACTGGTGGATATTATACTTGATAAGTGTAATAAATTAGGTAAGAACAATGCTATTCAGGTAGAAGATATTCAGGATATAGTTGAAGAAATACTTATGCAATTTAGTACGTACGAGTTATCTAGGGCTTACGTACGCTACCGTTACGATCGTGAGAAGATAAGGGCCAGCAATTCTATAGATGATGAAATATTGACCCTTATAGAGTGCGAGAACGAAGATATAAAGCAGGAGAATAGCAATAAGAATCCTACTATTATATCTACTCAGCGTGATTATATGGCAGGGGCCATCAGTAAAGACTTATCTAGACGTAAGTTTTTGAGTAAGGAAATTATAGACGCCCACGACCAGGGGCTAATCCATTTTCATGATATGGACTATTTTGCACAGCACGCATACAATTGTTGCCTTGTTAATTTAGAAGATATGCTACAAAACGGGACAGTTATATCTGGCACTATGATAGAGCGTCCTCACTGTTTTTCAACGGCGTGTAACATAGCGACGCAGATAATCGCCCAGGTGGCAAGTGGCCAATACGGGGGACAGAGTATAAGTTTGGCCCACCTTGCACCGTTTGTACAAGCGACTAGAGAAAAGTATATCTCTACATTTAGCAATATCAAGCCTACTATGAGTAATCAAGAGTGGTACGAATTTATAGAAAAGCTGGTAAAAGAAGATATTAAAAGAGGGGTACAGACTATTCAATATCAGGTTGTAACTTTAATGACTACCAACGGACAGGCCCCGTTTGTTACAGTCTACATGAATATCAACGAGGCCCCACAAGGACGCGTAAGGGACGATTTAGCTAGTATCATAGAGGAAGTATTAAGACAGCGTATAAAAGGTGTTAAAAATGAAGTTGGTCAGTGGGTAGCCCCGGCGTTTCCTAAGCTTATATATTGCCTAGATGAAAACAACGTCCACCCTAACAGCGAATATTACTACTTAACTAAATTATCGGCCGAGTGTACCGCCAAGAGAATGGTACCTGATTATATATCAGCTAAGGTCATGCGAGAGTTAAAAGGTGACGTGTATACTTGTATGGGTTGTAGGTCATTTTTAACGCCTGATAGGACTACTGATAATATAGCAAGAGCTAATAATTACAAGCCTGGCCATAAGTATTACGGAAGATTTAACCAGGGCGTCGTTACTATTAATTTAGTAGATGTGGCCATATCGTCTAAGGGTCAACTTAATGTATTTTATAAGTTATTAGATGAGAGACTGGCTATTTGTTACAAGGCCCTAATGGCCAGACACAATAGATTAAAAGGTACACCATCTGACGTAGCCCCGATATTGTGGCAATACGGAGCAATAGCAAGACTAAATAAGGGTGAGGTCATAGACCCGCTTTTATATGGTGGGTATTCTACTATATCATTAGGATATGCTGGACTATACGAGTGTGTAAAATATATGACGGGTGAGAGTCATACCGAGTCAAAAGTAGGATTACCATTTGCACTAGAGTTAATGGAGATACTTAATAAGTATACTAATAAGTGGAAAGAAGAGACTAATATAGATTTTAGCTTATATGGTACACCTCTAGAGTCAACTACTTATAAGTTTGCTAAGGCACTACAGAAGCGTCACGGGATAATACCTGGTATAACAGATAAGAATTATATTACTAATTCCTACCACGTGAATGTAAGAGAAGAAATTGACGCATTTAGTAAGTTATCCTTAGAGTCACACTTCCAACCACTTAGCCCAGGTGGTGCAATTAGCTATGTAGAAGTGCCTAATATGGTAAATAACTTAGACGCCGTGTTAGAGGTAATCAAGCATATCTACAATACTATAATGTACGCAGAGATAAATACCAAGTTTGATTATTGCCACGTTTGTAATTTTGAGGGTGAGATTAAAATAGTAAATAATAGTCATGGTAAGCTTACGTGGCAGTGCCCTAGTTGTGGTAATACCGACCAGGAGCATATGACCGTTACGCGTCGTACTTGTGGATACATAGGATCTAATTTTTGGAATCAAGGTCGTACTCAAGAAATAAACGACCGAGTTTTACACTTATAATAGGGGGGTGGTAAATATGAAATATGTTATGGATGGTAAGATGTACGATACTGAGACGTCTGAGGTTATTTTAAGATATAAAACACGTGACTTAGATGTTTTCTTATTTAGTGCTAGATTTACAGCTTGCGACGTCTATTTATACAAGACTAAGAAAGGTAATTACTTTACTTTAAAAGTACTACCTGATAAGACTATTACAAATGTAGTTAGTGAAGATACGGTTAAGAACATATTACTAGAGCATAATTACGATAAATACGCAGAGTTATTCGGTCCACTAGAAGAGGCGTAGACATGAATTACGGCAAGATTAATTACACCGATATAGCCAATGGCCCTGGAGTAAGAGTAAGTTTGTTCGTATCAGGGTGTAGAAATAAATGCGAGGGGTGTTTTAATCGGGAGTCATGGGACTTTAATTTCGGTAAAAAGTTCACAATATCAACCCTAACTGACCTACTTTTAGCATTAGATAAGCCCTACATATCAGGGTTAACTATACTAGGTGGTGACCCGTTAGAGCCTGAAAATTTACCGACGGTGACGTCAATTTGTAGGACAATTAAGACTATAAATGATAGTAAAAATATATGGATATATACAGGATATCTATACGAAGATTTTCAAAATCTAGAATTATTTGACTATGTTGACGTCGTCGTAGATGGTAAATTTATCGAGTCTGAAAAGGATATATCACTACAATTTAGAGGGTCAAAAAATCAAAAAATAGTAGATGTAAAAAGGTCAAAAATGGAAAATGAGGTTAAATTATGGTGAGATTTTCATAACAAAAACTCACAAAAACATAACAAAAACAGGGTAAAAGTTTTTGTTAAAATAACAAAAAGTTTCTGTTAAATTGAATATAAAAACTATTTATATTAAAACGGTCATAACAAAAAGTGACCCTCAAAAAAGTTTTTGTTATAGTTTTTGTTATGGTTTTTGTTATAGCTTGAAATCCTAAAAGTATTGAAAATACTATATTCTTTTACTTAATATAACATAATAACAAAAATATTACTAACTTCTATATATATTTAATAAATATATATAATATATATAAAAAATATAAGAAAATATAAATATATATAAGAGTTGCGATTTTTTTTGTTATTTTGTTATGATTGATGATTTTTGATGAAATTTGTATTTTGTAAAAATAGGGGGTGGATACCGTGGATGATTTACAAAGTCGAATTAAACGCAAGAAAATATTTTTGAAAAGGTATCGAAAAAATATTGCTTGTGTTTTGCGACTAAAAAATAAATTATATGTTTTAGACTCTAGATTAAAAAATCCAAAAAGTCCTACTTACTCAGATATGCCCAAAGGAAATTTTATAACCACAGAAGATTTACTTGCTGATAAGTTGGACTTGGAAAAAAGAATTGAAAAGCTAAATAAAAAAGGTGAGTGTATAAAGTGTGAAATAATAAACGAGGTAGATAATGTAGATGACCCTAGATATTGCGAGATACTGGAAGCATATTTCATAGACTGTATGGATATGGAAGATATAGCCGATATTATGGGGTATGGTGTTAGACACACATATAAATTATATTCAAGTGCTATTAATGAGTTGTTAAATTATGACAGTAACAAAACATTAAAATAACAGTAAGATAACATTAACTATTTTAATTTTATAGCTTATACTGGTATCGTGGATAATTGAAGTCGGTTATCCATAATACATCACCTAACCAGACAGACTAATACAATTAGACCTAGGCACATGCTTAGGTCTTTTTGCTGTTAGTTGAATATGAGGGGTGATATCGTGTGAGGTGGTAGTATGTTACTAAAGTCTTGCCCTAGGTGTGGGGTCCTGATTCAATACGGGGGGACCTATTGCCAGGGGTGTAGGGTGGTAGTAGAAGAGGAACGAGAGAAAAGACGGCAGGAGTCAATCAAGCGAAGCAACAAGAAATACAATAAGAACAGAGACCCTAAGTATACTAAGTTTTATAATTCTAGAGACTGGCGTACCTTATCTCAAGCATATGCACAAGCTAAAGGTTTTAGGTGCGAAAGCTGCGGTCAAGTTGCAAGTGAAGTACATCACGTTAAAGCAATCCAGACTGATGATGGATGGAACAGACGACTAGACTATGACAATCTTGAATTACTATGCAAGTCTTGTCACAATGATAGGCATGGTAGATTTAAAGCCCGTAAAAGCCATTCTAAGGCGTTTTAGTTGTTTAGGTATAAAAGTATCAAGAAAGAGATTAAAACATCTTACAGATACCTTTAAATCGATTTTAGAGGGTAAGGGTGGTATAAATTCTATAGGAAATACATGGGGATAACGGTACAGGGGGGGACAACGCAGTAAAAAGTCCCTTTATTTTATTTTGAGTATTATTTTTGACACAATCAAGAGTTAGGGGGTGAAAATATGGGACGTAACAAACAGCCAATAGAATTGGTAATAGCTAATGGCAAGAAGCATTTAACAAAAGACGAAATTAATTTCCGTCGTGATAGTGAGGTCAAGCCTATTACTGACGATATAAGGGCCCCGAGTTATTTGACGGCTAAGCAAAAGAAACAATTTAACGAGATAGCGAGTAAATTAATCAAGTTGAAAATTATGAGTGAAACAGATGTTGACGCACTAGCGAGATATATAATATCTAACGATTTATATTTAAACGCGGTTAAGCAATTGCGAAAAAAAGAAGTTCAAAAAGACGTAGATACCTTATCTAAATGGTCTAATTTACAAGATAAATTCTTCAAGCAGTGTCGTACTTGTGCCAGTGATTTAGGGCTTACTATTTCAAGTCGTTGTAAATTGGTTATTCCTGAAATTAACAAAGAAGCACCTAAGAAAAACAAATTTAAAAAATTTGAAAAGGTGACAGCTGGTTAATGAGTAGTGCAGTAGTCAACGACAGAGTTACTAAGTACGCCCGTGAGGTGGTGGCTGGTAATATTACAAGTGGGGAGTTACACCGACTAGCTTGTAAAAGGCACTTAAAAGATTTAGACCGTCAAAATACTGAAAAGTTCCCGTATTATTATGACCCAGATAAAGCCAATGAGATAATTGACTTTGCTGAGACCCTGACTATTGCTGAGGGTGACGAGCCTAAGGCCTTAACTTTATTAGATTCTCAAGCATTTGACTTAGGATGTACCTTTGGTTGGTATAAGACCAGTAATAATAAACGCCGATTCCGACGTCGTTATAAATCAATGGCAAGGCAGAACGGCAAGACCTTTGAGAATGGTATTATTGGAACGTATATAGCTGGTTTTGGTGGTTATCATTATGGTAAGTTATTCACGGTTGCAACTAAGAAAAGACAGGCCCGTCTAGCATGGGAAGAAATGAGTAAATTCATAACCATTGACGACGACCTAGACGACTATTTCGACGTTAAAGATTATAAGTCTACAGTGCTAGCAGTTAATACAAATTGCACTATCGAAGCCCTTAGCCGTGAAGCAGGCTTGGAAGATGGCTTTAGAAGTATTTATAGTTCAATTGACGAAATACACCAACATAGGGATAACAAGATATATAAGGCTTTATACAATGGTACGAGGTCCCTGCCTGAGACTCTAGTATCTATGATAACGACCCGTGGTGATAACCTCAATTCGTTCTGTAAGGAAATGGACGATTACTGTATAAATATCCTGAAAGGCACAGCCACGGCGGAAGATTTTTTTATCGATATTTATTGCTTAGATCCTGATGATGATATTTGGGACCCTGAAAATTGGAAGAAAGCCAACCCGTTTATTAGTGCTGACTCGGAACGATTTGAAACATTGAAAATCGACGCGCAGACTGCCAAAGATATGGGGGGTAGTGACCTAAGAGACTTTATTACAAAATGTCTTAATATGTGGGTGCAAAATGCAGATATTCAATTTATACAGGCTGACAAGTGGGCTAATTGTGGAAGCGATAGAACGCTAGAAGATTTTAGGGGTAAATCATGTTTTGTGGGCCTTGACCTTTCAAGTGGTGGGGACCTTACAACATACGCGCTAGAATTTGACGAGCCATACGTAAATGAAGCCCATGAACAAAAAGAGAAATATTATATATATTCTCATTCATTCATGCCTAGAGGTCGATTAGAAGAGCATATCGCCACAGATTTAGCACCTTATGACTTATGGGAACAGATGGAGTTAATCACTGTCACAGGTGGAGTCAATGACTACAAGAATGATTACAAATTCATTATCAAGCACTTAAAAGAGATTAAGGAAGAATACGACCTTACATTTTTGGGTATAGGTATTGACCCTCACAACGCCGACGGTATTTTATCGGAGTTAGAGGAGTTCGGTTGTCCTGTTGTGCTGATAGTTCAGTCTTGTAAGAGTCTTAACGACGCTACCGTTGATATACAGTTGTTGGTAAAAAGTGGAGATGTTGAATACAACAAACGCGACGAGCTTTTAAGCTGGTCTTTTTTAAATGCCACGATTGTAAGAAATTCATTTGATGAAATTAAAGTCGATAAAAAACCAGGTGCAAGATGTGCAAGAATAGACCCAGTAGACGCCACTATAGACGCCCATGCTTGCAGGCTTAAGAATAAGAAATCAGTCATAGTAAATATAGATTCGGAAATGGATAGGTATTTAAAAGCTATGGGGTGGAAAACAGACAATTAATCACACGATATAAAATTTTAGAAAGGAGTATTATACTTGAATATATTTTCTAAAACATTATCAAAACTAGGTATCAAAAATAAAGCTAATTCACGAAATATTGAATTAAATCAGCTTTATAAATTCCTAGGAATTGACGCAAATGCAGGAAGTAATAATCTAAGTGAAGCTACTTATTTTTCATGCTTGAAAGTATTGTCTGAGTCGATAGGTAAACTACCACTCAAAATACTACAACATAACGAAAATAAAGGCGTTTCAACACTTAGAGACCATCACTTATATACCTTGTTACATGATAGACCTAACTCTTATATGACAGCGTCGATATTTTGGTCAACTGTAGAATATAACCGTAATCACTATGGTAACGCCTATGTATGGATACAGGGTGTAGGTACTGAACAAAAGTTATGGATATTACCTAGTACAGACGTAAAAGTATGGTACGACGACGCCCTTATTTTAGCCGACCAACCGGATATATATTACTTATATTACGCAGGTGGTAAGGTATATAAATTTGGATCAGAAGAAATACTACACTTTAAGACAAGCAATACATTTGATGGCTTAATTGGAGTACCTATACAAGAACAATTGAGTACTACTTTAAAAGGTGGGGTTAAGTCTCAAAAGCTTGTTGAAAAGATGTACGACTCAGGCTTTACTGCTAAGGCTGTATTACAGTATACAGGAAATCTAAATGATGAAAATGTAAAAACATTCGTAGCTGGTATAGAGTCATATAGTAAAGGTGGACTTGCTAACGAGGGGATAGAGAATATTATACCTATTCCACTAGGAGCACAGTTAACACCTCTCAATGTTAAGTTAGCTGATAACCAATTTATTGAGGTTAAGCAATACACTGCCTTACAGATAGCAAGTGCATTTGGTATTAAGCCGTATCAGATAGGAGATTATACTAAATCGTCATACGCTAGTACAGAAATTCAGCAGTTAAGTTTTTACGTAGATACACTACTTTATATTGTCAAACAATACGAGGAAGAAATTACATATAAATTACTTAGTCGTGCCGAGATATTGAATGGTATACACGTGAAATTTAATGTTAATGTGATACTGAGGGCCGACCTATCTACTCAAATAGATACGCTATCTAAGGGAGTAGCCGGCTTTATTTATACACCTAATGAGGCAAGGGCTATGCTTGATTTGGAAACTAAACCAGGTGGAGATAAGTTGCTAGGTAATGGTGCAAGTATACCAGTTGATTTAGCTGGAATACAATATATCAAGACGGATACGAGTAATGGGGATATTACCCCTAATAAGGACGCAGAAAATCAAAGAAAGGGGGACAATTAATTATGTCTGATGAAAAGTTAAATTTTAATGACCCTGAGGCTATCCCAGGAGTCATTACCAAGGTGTCGAGTATTTCGCCATTGGAAATAACTGACGAGGACCTAAAAAAGATTAATAAGTATACTTTAACTAATGTCACAGCAGAAGAAGTATTTACTTTTAAGGCAGTTATTGCAGATAATGAGCAAGATGACAGAAATAACATGCCGTTTAATCTTAAGGCCTTACAGGATTTAAAAAAGCTATATCCTGGCAAGACCATGTTAAAAGACCACGCCAGGAAGTCTGACAATCAGATAGCGAGGGTGTATGATACCGAGTTAGTCCAAAATGCTAACAAGACTACAGAGTTAGGAGAGTTACACACCGACTTAATAGCTAAGATTTACATCATGGTTACCGAGTCAAACAAGGACTTAATTACCGAAATTAAGGGCGGTATTAAAAAAGAAGTATCGACCTCAACGGTAGCAAAACGAATAGTGTGTAATATTTGTGGATGCGACAATATGAAAGAGTACTGTAGACACTGGCCAGGTAGAGAATATGACCAGGTTGACGCTAACGGCAAGTCAACTAAGAAAAGATGTAAGATGTTACTTGATGGAGCTTCCGAGGCGTACGAGTTATCATTTGTAGCAGTACCAGCACAACCGAGAGCAGGCACAACTAAAAGCATTGGATTTACTAAGCCAGTGCCAGAGCCATTGGAAGAAACACCGAACGAAAATACATCAAAAAATGAAAAAGAAATCATGAGAGATACTGAGGTCAAGGAAAGATTAGACAACGCAGTATCTTTTTTAAATGCAAAATTTTAAGGGGGTAAATAACAATGAATAAGAAAATGAGAGAATTACTAAACGCAATTAATGAAAAGACTATCCAGGCTAAGTTTTTCATGGAAGAAGAAAACAAGGACTTAGATAAGGCGACGGCTTTGCTAGATGAAGTTGAGCAGTTGAAGAAAGAATATGAGGCAGAAGAAAGACTTTACAATCTAAGTAAGGAAGAGAATACGCCTACAGATGACCAGGTTAAGGATCTTAGTAACAAGGAAAATGAAAAGACAGCAATACAGAAGTTTGCTGAGGACGCTAGAAACGGATTCGTTGTAAAAGCTGGTAAGATGTCTGAGGGCGTGCAGGCAGACGGTGGATACGTCGTTCCAGAAGATATTCAGACTAAAATAAACGAATACAAGACGGCTAAGGCGTCACTACTTGACCTAGTAGATGTAGAAAAAGTAACTACAAATAAGGGTCAGAGAACTTATAAGAAGAGATCACAGCAGACTGGATTCACTAAGGTGGGTGAGGGCGGTAAGATTACAGCTAATTCAACGCCACAGTTTGAAAGAATATCTTATGAAATAGCAAAATATGCGGGTTACTTGCCTGTTACAAACGAGTTACTAGCAGATAGCGACCAGAACATAGCCAATACAATTATGGAGTGGTTAGGTGATGAGTCGAGAGTAACTGCCAACAAGCTAATCTTGGAAAAGATAAAAACTAAGCAGGCTACAGACTTGAAGAATTTAGATGGTATCAAAAAGGCCCTAAACGTAACACTAGGACAGGCCTTTAAGCCAACGTCTAAGATAGTAACTAATGATGATGGACTACAGTACCTAGATACGCTTAAGGATACTACTGGTAGATATCTACTTGCACCAATGCCAGGTGAGACTATGAACATGGGACTACAGGTAGGACCTAACATTATACCAGTAGTTGTAGTACCTAATGCAGATATGCCAACTGATACTAAGAAGATTCCTTTTATAATCGGTGATTTAAAAGAGGCTGTTAAGTATTGGGATAGGGCGTTAACAACTATCACTATTTCAGGGGTAGCAAGTATAGGCACGCTAAACGCCTTTGAAGAAGATTTGACGATTTATAGGGCGATAGAAAGAGAAGATGTTACACTTAAGGACGCAGATTCATTTGTAAGAGGATTCATAACATCTACTGAGGCGTAGTATAAAATAAAGCTTGTAGGCCCATTTAAGGGCCTTTATAAGCTTTATATGATTAGAGGTGATAGAGTGGTAGTAACAATTGACGAAGTTTGTACCTATCTAGGTATAGATTATATGGACAGCATGATAGAAGATAATATACAGCGTATAATTAAGACTGCCGATTATATTTTAAAAGGGGCAATTGGTGAGAATTACCCTACTGATGACCCTAGGGCTAAGGAGTTAACACTAATAATAGTTAATGACTTATATGAGAATAGATACGCCGAGAGTAATACCCTAACAGGTAATACGAGGCGTCTAGTTGACGATATGAGCCTACAATTAAGATTGGAGTTAAGGAGAAATAAAAATGGCTAAGAAAATATACGACAAGCCTATTATCGTACAGAAGATAGATGAGGATACTGAGAAGTGGAAGTCAATATATACCTTACATGCTAACGTCAATAAGACTAGGCAAGGTGAGGAATATTTAAGTGCTGGAGCCATCCAGTCTAAAAACAAATTAACATTTGAAGTAAGATATTTTAAGAAGATAGAAGATATAGAGTTAAATACACAACTATATCGTATTCTTTTCAACGGCAATATATATGATATCCATGACTATGATGACTATAGATATGAACATAAGAACGTTAGACTTTTAGGAGTTAGTCAATAATGGTAGATTATAAAATCAATCCTAATGAATTGGTTGAAACCATAGATAAAGTCTTGAACGACTACAACAAGAATATAGTCAATAAAGCTGTAAAGACTGAAACTAAAAAAGCCATGAAACAACTTGTTAAGTTAACCAAGGATACTGCCCCTGTTGGTAAGAGACAAAAGCACTATAAAGACAACATCACGTCAAAAAAACATATAGAAAAAGAGAGGTTTGCAGGATTGTCATATAGTGAAATTTGGTACGTCAAGGGTTCGGATTATAGATTAACTCACTTGTTAGAACATGGTCATATGTTGAGAAATGGTAAGAGGTCTAAAGCTTTTAAGTTTGCCGAAAACGCATATAACGAAGTTGAAAAGAATTATATAAAATCATTAACCGAGGCGATAGAAAATGGTAAATAAAATACTTGAATTAAGTGGGTTTATTAGAAATAAAACCTACAAACAAACTAGATTTATCAAGCCACCTAATACGACTTATGCTGTATATCATGATAACTATGTCAGTGGTGGTAGTGATGATTTACCACTGCTAAAACGTAGGAGTATAACAATTGAGTTATACGAATATATGCCAGATGATGAGATTGTAAATAGGCTTGAAAATGCACTAAATGAATACTATCCAATGATGATAGATGGGTGGAGAAAAGAAAGTCGCTATTATATAGATAGCGAAAATATATATCAAACTATTTACGAGTTTGATTATTTTGAAAAGAGAGGAGAATAATAATGGCAGAAAATGTTGAAAAAATAAGACTAGGTTCAGGTAAATTGTATTGTATGGAGTTTACGGGAACTTTACCTGAAATAAGTGCTATTTGCATGGATAAGAATAGGTTAGGATATATTCAGGGTGGGGCTACACTTGAGTATAAGCCGTCATTTTATGAGGCAAAAGATGACCTAGGATATGTTAGTAAGAGCATACTGACAGAAGAAGAAGTAACGCTAAAGTCAGGAGTATTGACGTGGAACGGTGCTACACTTGAAAAGTTGTGTTCTACTGCAAGAGTTACAGAGGATAAGAGTAAGAAGCTTAGAACAGTTAAAATAGGTGGTGCAGGAAACGCCAACGGTAAGAAGTATGTATTGTGCTTCCACCACTCAGATAAGGCCGACGGTGACGTATGGATTATGATAGTTGGTACTAATCAAAACGGCTTTGATATAGCTTTCCTTAAGGACAAGGAAACAGTTATAGACGCAGAGTTTAAGGCGTTACCTGGTGATAATCAGGGTACACTGATTACCTTTATAGAAGAAACAGAAAAATCAGCATAATAAACTAGACGGGGTGCATAAGTACCCCGTTTTTTTAAGACTAAATTTAAAGGAGTGAATAAAATGGCGTTAGATTTTAATAATATAAAAAAGGCAAGTTTAGAAATAATCTTAAATGATGATAAGCAGACTAAATTACATCTACATACCCCTAGTAAGAAGCTATTAACTGAATTAGTGGAACTATCTAAGGGGTTAAATGATATTACCGAAGATAATATCAATATCGAAGATGTCGGGCAGATTTACAACTTATGTAGTAAAGTAATTAGCCGTAATCGTGAGAACATCAGTATTAGTTGTGAAAAGCTGGAAAACATATTTGATATGGAAGATATAGTAATATTCCTACAAGCCTACATAGAATTTACTACCAGTGTGCAAGATTCAAAAAACTATCCATCCCGTACTATCCATTAGAAGAAAGTACGGGGCATAAATACGAAGTTACAACATGGGACGACCACCTAGTAAGTGAGTATACACGGTTAAATATGTTAGAAGTCCAAGAATTAGATATAATTGATTATTTAATATATAGGCGTGACGCCTTTATATATTCTTTAAATCAAACTGAAAAAGGACGAGAGTATTTGGATAATGCTTATAGATTAGAGGAAACTAAGCCGGACGTAGACGCCTTACATTCACACTTTAAAGATATGAGAAAAGGGGGGTAATAATGGCTGGACAGTTAAAGGGTATCACTATTCAAATAGGTGGGGATACTACTAAATTAAGTAAGGCGTTAGGTGATGTTAATAGTAAAACTAAATCGCTACAGTCAGAATTAAAAGGGGTCAACTCACTTTTAAAGTTAGATCCTGGAAATGTTACACTTCTAAAGCAAAAACAAGACTTACTAAATAAGTCAATTGCTAACACTAAAGAGAAATTAAGTACTTTAAAATCCGCTATGAAACAAATTGATGGTGGAGAAGTTAAAGTTACAGAAGCACAATATAGAGACTTACAGCGTGAAATTATCAATACTGAACAGAAGCTAAAAGGCTTGACTGAGGAGCAAAAAAAATTCGGGTCAGTTGGTAGCCAGCAGGTAAAAGCGTTTGGAGAAAATCTAAAATCAGCAGGGGGTAAAATTGAGGATGTCGGTAGAAGTGTATCGAAACTATCAGCAGTTACAGGAGCGGTTCTAACAGGGTCAGCAAAATTAGCCTCAGACTTTGCCGACGGTATGGCTAAAGTTGGTACTATTGCCGATACATCCAAAGTATCACTTAACAAATTAAGTAAAGATATATTACAATTATCCACTGATACGGGGCGTAGTGCTACCGAGATTACAGAGGCTACTTATCAAGCGATATCAGCGTCAGTTGACACAGCTAACGCAGTAGGATTTGTTGGTACGGCTACTAACTTAGCTAAAGCCGGTTTTCTTGAAACATCAGATGCCGTAGACGTCTTGACGACTATTATAAATTCATATGGTCTATCAGCAAAAGAGGCAGGAAGTATCGCAGATAAGTTAATTCAGACTCAGAATGATGGTAAGACTACAGTTAACGAGTTGGCCTCTAGTATGGGTAAGGTAATACCTATTGCCAGTGCTTACGGGGTCAATATTGATAACTTGGCCACGGCGTACGCCAACTTAACTAAGAATGGTATTAGGACGAAAGAGTCCGGTACTTATCTAAAATCAATGTTAAACGAGTTAGGTAAAAATGGGTCAGAAGTAGCCAATGTACTACAGGAAAAGACCGGTAAAAGTTTCGCCGAGTTAATGGCTAGTGGTATGTCATTAGGTGATGTTCTTAAAATTTTGATGGACTCAGTAGGTGGTAATACCACGGAATTCGCTAATTTGTGGGGGTCAACAGAAGCTGGTACAGGTGCTTTAACTCTAATTGGTAAGGGTGTTGAAGAATTTAACAACGAACTAGCTAAAATGAAAGGGTCTACAGGTAATACGGCTAAGGCCCTGGAGCAGTTAGACACCCCTAGTGCAAGAGCAAAAAAGGCCCTTAATGCTTTAAAGAATACAGGTATTGAATTAGGTCAAACTTTACTAGAGTCACTAGGACCACTTTTAAAGGACCTAGCAGAAAAACTACAAGGACTAGCAAAATGGTTCGGTGAATTAAGTCCATCTACACAAAAAATAATAATTGGTGTATTGGCTGTTGTAACTGCCTTAGGACCACTATTAATAGGCGTCGGTAAAATGTTAGTTTTGATAGGACAACTAGTTACACTGGGTCCGGCGATTGTAACAGGGCTTAGTGCCGTAGGTGGGGCATTTAGTGGACTTTTTTCACTTTTATTAACCAATCCCTTTGTACTAATTGTAGGTGCTATAATTGCTATTGGTGTAGCTTTATATAAGTTATATAACAATTGCGAGGGCTTTAGAAATGCAGTTGACGCAGTTTTTAAATGGATAAGCGAGATACCTGCCAAAATAGGTAAATTCTTTTCCGACCTGGGGACTAACCTAGTAGAGTGGGGTAGTCAGATGTTGGAGTTGGGAAAAAAGATAGGTAACGGCATAGTAGACGCACTTATATTTATCTTTATCGAATTACCTTTTAAATTTTGGTCGGCTGTATTTAGTGCTATTGGAAAATTTGCCGAGTGGGGTAGTAAAATGCTTGAAGCAGGTGTAAATAGTGCCAAGCGTATTTTGTCAGATGTCGTGAATACAATGGCTAGATTACCGGGGAATATTTGGAACGCTATTAAAAGTGCTATATCTAATATGGCCCGTTGGGGTAGTGAGATGATAAGTACAGCAGGTAACAAAATGCGACAAATGGCCAATACAATTATCAATGCTGTTAAGAGTCTACCTAGTAAAATGTTTAGTATCGGTAAAGATATTATCTATGGTATTGCTAGAGGTATAGGTAACGCCGTAGGTTATCTATATGACTGTATTTGGGACGCTTTAAACGGCCTTGTAGACAGGGCAAAGGACGCTTTAGGCATATTCTCACCATCTAGGGTAATGGCTAAAGAAGTAGGTGCGTTTATACCAGCTGGTATAGGTGTTGGTATTGAAAAAAATTCAGATGAAGCAGTAGGACCATTAGAATCACTAGTAGACGATATGGTCGGTAGTGGAAAGACTGGTATTAATTTAGAGCGTAACTTATCGGCTACCTTTAAATCACCTGATAACATCGGGGCAATAAGCCTATCCGATATAATTAAGGTCATTGAAGTAAGTTGTGATAAAGTGGCAAATGCTTGTAGCAGAGATTTATATATCGACAAACAAGCTTTAATAGGTGAGACTATAGACGAGATAGACGCACAGTTAGGCTATAAATATAATCTTAGAGCGAGGGGGGTGTAAGTAGTGCGACAATTAAAAATAAAATCAATAGGACTGTTGGAGCATTGGGGGTTTTTACTAACTCAAAAAACCATATCTCAACCCGAGCCTAAAGACTATATTGTAGAGGTCCCAGGCCGTAATGGTAGCGTGGATTTAACCGAGTCAATGGGTGGTGTGCGTTACGGCGATAGGGAAGTAGAATTTGTATTACTTCCTATTGAGGGTGACTATACACAACGTATGAAAAATTATTATGAATTAGTAAGATTTATTCATGGTAAAGTTAATGATATTGAGGAACCGGATAGACCCGGGGAAGTTTTAAGAGGGCGTTGGAAAGTTGGAGAACCTAGTAAAATAAACGGTGATTTATTTAGTTTTAAACTTTTTTGCAAAAACGTCTACCCTTATTATATAAGTGTCCCGCCACACGAGATTACGTATAATTTAAACAGTGGAGATAGTCACGATATAAGCGTAGATTATAACGGTGTGGGCACAGTGTGGCCCTTAGTTAAATTTACAGGTAATGGGACCATTACAGCCGAGGGAGATAATATTAATTATAATCTAACATCTAGTTATACTAGATATGATCATATTAGATTGAGCAAAACGGTTAATAATTTCAAAATTCAAGGTAATGGAGATTTGACTTTCTTATATAGTAATGAGTCATTATAAGATAGGGGGTAAATATGTATAAGATATTTTGTGATAATAATTTAATATTTGATTTATCTAATGATATGTCGTTAACATCTCCTATCTTAAAGTTACAAGATAATAATGCTGGTACGCTTGAATTTGGAATACTACCAGGAGATGATATTTACGATAAAATTAAAAAAATGAAATCAGAAATACTGGTCTACTCAGAGGGTAGGCCAATTTTTAGTTGTAGGCCAATTGATGAAAATATCGATTTTAAAAATATCAAAAAGATAACTTGTGAGGGTGCGTTGGCTTACTTAAATGATAGTGTACAGCGTCCTCATGAATACCATAATTTGAGTATAAGAGGTTATTTGGAAACTCTAATAACCAATCATAATTTACAGGTGAGTGACCCACGATTACAATTTGAGGTGGGAATAGTAACGGTACATGATGACAATGACAGTATATACAAATATACTAACTGGGAGTCAACCTTACAAGTTATCAAGACTGACTTAATCGATAAATACGGGGGTCATTTAAGAGTTAGAATAGAGGGAGATAAGAAGTATCTAGACTATTTAAAAGACTACCCTAAGACCAATACCCAGGTGATAGAATTTGGTACTAACTTACTTGACTTTACTAAGAATATTGACGCCACGCAGATAGTAACGGCTGTTATTCCCTTAGGTGCAAGATTGGAAGAAAGTAGTATTCCTAAATTAGAGGAAAGACTTACTATAAAATCAGTTAACAACGGGGTTGACTATGTAACTAGTCAATCGGCAATTGATACTTATGGTTGGATATTTAAGACTGTAACATGGGATGACGTTCATAAGCCCCTTATCTTAAAACATAAGGGAGAAGAATACCTAAAAAGCATACAATTTGAAAACGTGGTAATTAAGGTAAGAGCGATTGACTTACACATGGTAGATGTTAATATCGAGCAAATAGAATTACTTGACCAAGTACGAGTAATTTCTAAGCCTAACGGCCTAGATAAGATATTTCCCGTAAGTGAGTTGACAATTGATATGACTAATCCGCAAGCAAATAGTATTACCCTAGGTAATAACTCTATACAGGCTATGAGTGGGTCGGCAGTATCCTCAAATACTGAAATACTTAAGAAAATAGAGGATATACCTAATCCTACTAAAGCTATGCAAGAGGCAGTAGAAAACGCCACCAAGCTATTGAATAACGCCTTAAATGGTCATGTGGTCAAGCGTAAAGACGAATTACTAATCATGGATACAGCAGATATTGAAACAGCTACCAAAGTGTGGCGTTGGAATTTAAACGGCCTTGCTTATAGTAATACTGGATATAAGGGTCCATATGAAATGGCTATGACTATAGATGGGTCAATAGTTGCTAATAGAATTACTACAGGTGTGCTAAAAGGTGGATATGTAAAGCTTGATTTGGAGCGTGGGACTTTTCTAATTGGTAAGGATGATAATGACTTCTTACTTAAATTTGATGGTGAAAAACTACAATTTGGAAATGGTACACTTAGTAAAGACTCACTTGAAAAAGACTTATTAGACGCTTTAAAAGGTAAGGATGGAGAATCCTTTAAGTTTAATTTAATATCCAATGGAGATTTTCATAATGATTTTACCACAAACGAGCCTAGTAACGACCCTAACAAATTAAATGAATGGCAAGTCAAAAGTCAAAAAGA
>NZ_JRNB01000094.1 GCF_000758885.1 Peptostreptococcus sp. MV1
AGCCTAGTAACGACCCTAACAAATTAAATGAATGGCAAGTCAAAAGTCAAAAAGAAAAGAGTCTTGTTAGAATAACACCTTTTGACGGTCAACACGTAATAAACGTTCTTACATCCGACACCGATGGAGCGGTAGAAATTAATCAGTACATAGGGTTAAAGAAAAATACAAAGTATTTTATAAAATTTATGGCAACCTCCCTACATATGTCGATGTATTATTATGGAAATGGATATACTCAAGTGGCAAGGGTTGAGGATTCGAATGTANCTGAGTTTAANCTATATTCGGGAGAATTTACAACCCATGCGGTTAATTCTCATATGATACAATTTGACTGTAGGAAAATTACCCGCATTAGGTGGATTATTCTTTCAGAGAAACCTATACCTGATGATGTAGAGTGGTATCCATCGCAATTCGATTTGCAGGGAAAGGATGGAAGTATGGAAGACTTACCACCAGCACTAAAAGCGTGGAATGGAACTGCTACTGAGATATCGGGAAAATATGTATTTACACCTGAACTATTTGTGGGCAACGGTTCATATGAAAATAAAACAGGGATTTACATCGGGAAAAATATAAGGGCTAAGTATCATGGTAACTGGCAAGAGATATCAGGAATGGTAGGTATGGAAAATGGAGAAGTAAATTGGATGTTCACACACTCTGGTAATCTTATGATTGGTAGAAAATTTGGCGAAACTATTCAGCTNGGNTCTGATGGTAGNGCNATAATACCTATGATTAAGACAAACATGATTGAAGCTGGGGCAATTACNGCNGAGAAGATAAGGTCNGGTGAGATTACAACNGACTTCTTATATCCTGGNACAAGTGAAAGAATTATTCTAGAGCGTGGATATTCTCCAGGGT
>NZ_JRNB01000095.1 GCF_000758885.1 Peptostreptococcus sp. MV1
AGCCTAGTAACGACCCTAACAAATTAAATGAATGGCAAGTCAAAAGTCAAAAAGAGAAGAGTCTTGTTAGAATAACACCTTTTGACGGTCAACACGTAATGAACGTTCTTGCATCCGACACCGATGGAGCGGTAGAAATTAACCAGTACATAGGGTTAAAGAAAAATACAAAGTATTTTGTAAAATTTATGGCAACCTCTCTATATATGTCGATGTATTATTATGGAAATGGATATACTCAAGTGACAAGGGTTGAGGATTCGAATGTAGCTGAGTTTAAGATATATTCGGGAGAATTTACAACCCATGCGGTTAATTCTCATATGATACAATTTGACTGTAGGAAAATTACCCGCATTAGGTGGATTATTCTTTCTGAAAAGCCTATTCCGGATGATGTAGAGTGGTACCCATCGCAATTCGATCTGCAAGGAAAGGATGGAAGTATGGAAGACTTACCACCCGCACTGAAAGCATGGAATGGTAACGCTACTGAGATATCAGGAAAATATGTATTCACACCCGAATTATTTGTGGGTAACGGTTCTTACGAAAACAAAACGGGGATTTACATCGGGAAAAATATAAGGGCTAAGTATCACGGTTACTGGCAAGAAATATCAGGGATGGTTGGCATGGAAAATGGCGAAGTAAATTGGATGTTCACACACTCTGGTAATCTTATGATTGGTAGAAAATTTGGCGAAACTATTCAGCTNGGNTCTGATGGTAGNGCNATAATACCTATGATTAAGACAAACATGATTGAAGCTGGGGCAATTACAGCAGAGAAGATAAGGTCTGGTGAGATTACAACCGACTTCTTATATCCTGGAACAAGTGAAAGAATTATTCTAGAGCGTGGATATTCTCCAGGGT
>NZ_JRNB01000096.1 GCF_000758885.1 Peptostreptococcus sp. MV1
TTTATTGTGTATGTTATTATGGTTTGTGCTGCTTGACCTGCTTCTTTGCTTATTTCTTCGTTTATCATGTTTTNTCTCCTTTGTTTGAATTAAAAAAAGGGAAGTATAGGCTTTAATTTTTCTATACTTCCCTTTGNTTGTTTTTATTTTNTTGTTCTTGGTGGTGGAATGCTTTATTTTGANGTTTTTATAGNTTANTTAGGTATTTGTACCTTTTNTTGTTTTTCTNCTCTTATTTTGCTTTTCCACCTTTAGTAGTTTGTGTGTGTTCTTTTGTCTGATAGATAGTTTTTCATGTTGGAATATATNATCTGNANTTCNTCATTGTTCATNGNTTTTATTTCTTCTGTGCTTTTNTANGTTTTNTATGTTCCATCTTGATCTGCTTTTATGAGTTCATCTATTAGCTCTTGCCTTTTATTCATCTNTATTACCTCCTAGATCTGCCTTTATTTTCTTGGTCATATTATAGCTTGGATAAGATATTTTTACCAGGTCTTATCTTTCTTGATCCATTTTCTTGTTTTTCATCATTTCTCTGTATTCATTGTCTTTAATAACTTGGTCTTGGAATTTTTTAATCTGTGCTATTACACTCGGTTTTTCACCTTGTTTTATTAACTTATCTATTTCTATGGATAAGTCTATGCCAAGTTCTTTGTTTACAAAATCTACTGAATATTTTATATGATTAATTTCCTGGTATTCATCTTTTATCTTGTCTTTTTCTTTATTTATTTCTTCAAGATTTGCCATTAAAAGATTTTTTTCTTCATTCCATTTTTTAGGACTTAGTTTTTCCTTATCTGATAGGAGTTTCTTTAATTTCCCACTTACTACCTTATATTGGTCTATGTCTTTCTTATGTTTGTTATAGAATGTATCTTTTGTGAATATATTTTTCTTTTGATATTCTTCATAAACTCCTTTTTTGGCTTTGTAGATTTCATAGTATAATATTTTCTTTTCTACATCTTCCATTTCTTTATGGATTGTCTTTGCTTTTTTATTTAGACTATAACTATTAGACTTTAAAGTTTCTATTTTTGTTTGTAACTGACCTATGGTTTCTATGTTGTTTTTTCTTAAATAACTATATGCACTTGTTAGCTTTTTGAAGTCATATTTTTCTTTATTAGTTTTTGCATATCCTTTTAGATATTTACTTTTTTCTTTTTGAATTTCTGAATAAGTTAATAGATAATTTGTTAGATTAAAAAGTTTAGGGTTGTCTATTACCTTATCTCTTTCTATCTCCTTAAATTTTTCATAAGCAGTAGATAGATTATCTAATAAATTTCCTATCCAACCCTTTAATGTTTTTATCTCTTCTTTTATTGTTTTTACAAGGTTATTATATTTTCTTATTTCTCTATTATAGTTTCCTTTGTCAGTTTCTATTCCTTTTCTTTCCATTGCACTTGCTGCTGATCCTAAATGGATTGTCGGTAGATAATCTGAATTTTGTCTTTTAAAACTCCTATGATCTACTCTTTTTTCTATATCATTCTTTACTAGATATTCATTGCAAATATTAGAAAAATTTCCTCTCCATTTTTCTACATTGCCTTTATCGTTCCAGGTTGTTAGTTCTACTTTTCTTGTTTTAGGTTTTCCATTTTTGTTTAAAATCTTTTCTCCTTTTTCATTTAGGATATATTCTTTTTTTGACTTAGCTAAGAACTCTCCTTTTTCGTTTATGGGTCGCATTATGGTCATTATATGACAATGGATATTTCCATTTTTATCTTGACTCTCATCATGAATTGCATAATCTACTATCATTCCTTGTGATGTTAGATTTTCTTTTATAAATCTTTCGACTAGGTTTTTATTTTCACTTAAAGTTAATTCTTTTGGTAGTCCTATTATGAATTGTCTTGCTAGTTGTGCATTAGAATTTTTTTCTGCCATTTCTACTTTATTCCATAAGGTCGACCTATCATTAAATTCTTTTGGTATATGATCAGGCAATATTATATTTTTTACTAATACTTTTTCTTTTCTTGTATAGTCATGGGTTACTCCGTCCCATTCATTTTTTATTCTTTCTCCACTTATATATGCTGCACTTGCTACTGCACTTTTGCCTTTTCCTCTTGATATTATGTTTACTGAAAAATGAAAACTGTCTGCCATTTTTATCACTTCCTTTCTTTTTTTGTTGTTTTAGGTGGAGGCTTAATAGATTTTTTATATCCTCTTTGTGAATGAGCGTTTTGAAATGATAGAATTAAAAAAGCCGACTACTGAATTAATTTTTGTTGTTTCAGTATGTCGGCTTAATTGTTTTGTTCATTTCAAATTTTAAAAGTCAAGGGCGAGCATTAGCGAGTTTATTTACCCTTGACTTTTAAAAAGCGAATGGTTGTTGGTCTCTGCAAGGGTTTGGCTCCGCAGGACGCAAGCACCCTTTAGGGTGTATAATTGCGCCCTTAGAAAATCTAAGGGAGATTTGATTATTTACAACACCCTTTATTTTTATTAATTTTCTCTCATTAGTTTTAGTGTTTCTTTAAATTCTTTTGTCTTTATTGCTTCTTCTAGTAGGATTTTTATTTCTTCATCTGTTAGTTCTTCTGCATTTTCTATAAGGCTTTCTAAGATTGCTCCTCTTGTTATGAGCCTATGTGTTCTTTCTTTTCTTCTTTTTTCTATGTCTTGTTTTAATATCTTTTTTTCTTGATTTTTTAGTTGCCTTAATCTTTCTTCTGTATCGTCAATTTTATTTTTTATTTCTTTTGATTCTTTTCTGATTTGTTCTAATTTTTTCATATATAACTCCTTTCTTGTATTAAAAAAAACGACTAGATTTTTAATTTCTAATCGTCTTTTTCTAAATGTTATACATTTCTATATTACATTTTTGTTTTACGCTTTTTATATATCTTTCCATGTAATCCCAGTCTTAATTGTTATAACTTTTTGTTGATTTTTTTTATCATATTTTTCTCATAAAGATAAAAGATGTAGACTATTAGTAAATAAATACCAACAAAGATGGTGACGGAAATTACAATAGAGAAATCATAATTAAACCACTTTAGGTAAAGACCTGCAAAGATAAAATATATAAGCATTGCACAAAAGTGGATGCTTTGATTTAAATAGGTTGCCCTATTTTTATTTTTGAAAATTTCTCCCATTAGGACAGATACTAAACCAAAACGGTCAGTAAATATGCCAAAATTAGACTCACGAAAAAGAAGATTATAACTTTTGTGATCTGACTTTTTGCATTAAACCCAAAATTATCATATCCCTTAGCACCAACCGTCTGTGGATAAACTTTAGTTGGTAATTTTAACTTGGTAAGCATGAGATAATCAAAAAATATAATATCAAAAAGCTTATATCCTTCAAATAGTATTAAAAATCTAACAAAGGCTTGCTGAAAAGTTAAACTAAATTTTACTGTATCAACAATTGCCCAGACCAGAACGGCTCCAATTGCAACAAATCCAAGTATCATGATAAGTACGCCGATTATATTGACCCAAATCGGTTTATCTGGCAACTTACTCATAATAACTTTGATATCATCAGGTGCGCCGAAATACTTCGAGCCAAATTTCGGTATAATAAGTATAAAATTCACCATCATAATTGTTGCTGTTAAGCAGATGATGAATAACATACCAAGTGTTTTCATCAATTTAGTTTACCTCCTCTCTCAAGGTATAAATCATTGTGCAATTAAAATCTTATGTCTTTTGAAATATCATTTATGTTTCTATAATGATTTTCTATTTCTTCTTGCTTCTTTCTTTTTAATTGTTCTTCTCTTCTTCTAATTTGTTTTTCTTCTTCATTTGTTTTCTCTACACACAAAATCAAGGTATCTCTATGATATTGTTTTACCTCTTCGATTGTTGTTCCATCTAAAATAATTTTATCAGATTCAACTCTAGCTATTCCAGGTCTATGAATTGATGTAAATCTTGGTGGGCAATCCCAATTTCTTAAAAATAATTCAGACCATGTGTCAGTTGGTTTGCTAGATAATCTAAAAGGGACACTATACAAAGCAGAACCTCTTGTTCCATCATTTTTTGGCAAGGTAACTTCATTTGTTATAATGCCTACGATTTTTATATCCTCTCCCTCAATTGTTATCGGTTCATATTCATCAACATAATATGGTCTTATACCTACTTTAGGTTTCTTTTTAACTTTAAATATCGATGCAATAAGATCCTTATATGATTCTTCATTAAATGGATTACCTCTTAAATCTATTGCAAGTTTTCCGTCTAGGTAAGTAGGTAAAGCTGTATTGAAATCTCCTTGTCTAATGATTGGAATAAACTTCCTATCATTGTGATTATTGTAGAGTTCCGCAGATATTATATGACTTTCATAACCTACACCTTTTTCTCTATTATTAGCTTTCCTTTTATACTCTTCAGTGCATATTATAATTACATAATCACTATCTCTTATCGAGCTTTCCATAAATTTTGGAAGTCTATCCCCTGGACTTACATCATAACTATCTATTATAGCTTCAATACCATCTGATAATAATTTATCTGCTAAAGATTTAACCCAATCTGAGTGTTCTTTACTTTCCCATGAATATGATATAAATACTTTTGGAACGTTACTTTCTGTCATTCAACACCTCATTAAAATAAATCTTCTAGCCTTTTCCAATTTTCATTATTCATTTCTTCTGTGTAGTCTGTATTGTTAATATAAAGTCTTGTATCTTTATCTCTAACAAACCCCCAATTTATTTTACGCCTATCAGCATAATCCTTAAAAGCATAGAATTTATTTTCGATCTGCTTATCAATATTTTTACTTACACCTTTTCTTTCTCCACCTTTAGTTTCAATTATCCATACTTCTCCATTTTTCTTTTTGATTATATAGTCTGGATAAAAAAGATATTCTTTGCTTAGATTATTACCGTAAATAACTGATAGATATTGTTGTCCTGTATCTCCATTTTTATAGTACCAATCTACATCATCTCTACTTTCAAGATAGTTTTCTAAGAGTTGTTCTGAAGTTGATCTAAATTGAGATGTTGTCATAGAAGTGTTGTATTCTTTATATGCATTTTTCTCATACTCGATTACTTCTGTTTCATACGGAAGATATTTATAAAAATCTTCTAAAGGCAATTTCCATTTTTCAGTTTTCTTATCCAAGATTTGTATTTGTCTTGCATTAGAAATTGCAGCTAAATCTAAAAAGTCATCTCTTAGTTTATCAGCATTATTAATCATAAAAGCGTACCACTCACGATTAGAAAGATTTAATAACTTCTTGCTTGATGGTATATTTTTATGGAAAAGATGTTGAAGAATTGCCCTCATTTTGTTAGATGGTACACCAGTAACTTTTTTTATCATATCAACTGCGTGCAAACAATCAATTCCATGATCGTGAGTTGATACTTCATAGGCTATTTCTCTATTTTCACCTTGCTTTTCATCAACTATATCTTTGAGTTTTATAAACTTACCAGTTCTAAAGGTAGATATAACTTTTGTTCCCATTATAAAACCATAAGACTCTAATAATTTTTCATTGTCCTTTTTAATGTTGGTTAGTTTATATTTGTCTTTAAAATAATCATAAGCTCTATCTCTAACCAATACTTCATCTACAAATTGATAGTCTTTATTTCTAAATTCTTTTACAAGATCAAAATCTTTGCACTTGTCTTTTAAAAATAACCTCTTAACTTCATAGGCATTTCCACCTTGTATAACAGATTCTTTATACTTTTCATCGAATGTATAGAGGAAGCAAAAATCTAATAGGTCGTTGTCATAGTGCCTTGCTCTTGGCATTCTTCTTATGCGTCCTATTGTTTGAGTTTCAAAGGTTTCTGTCATATTTTCACGAAGTTTTACAAGTATCTTTGCTCTTGGGCAATCCCAACCAGTTGAAATAGCTTGTTTCATAATCAAGAAGTTTGATTTTGAGTCTTCATCTGTAACATCAAGTGTATTTATTTTTTCCTCACTTAACCATTTAGCAAGCATTTTATTTTTATAGGTGTAACCCATATTTGTTAGGTGTTCTTCCACAAAAGTAACTAAGGACTCGCTCATATCTGGAAATTGTATTATAACTAGAGGATTGATTTTTTCTCCTATTTTCTCATACTCGGCTTTGATTTCTTTTCTCTTTTCATCTGCTTTTTGTATTAGATAAATAGTTTCACTTTCAAGGTCGTCCATCTCGTCTGCTTCAAGACCAGGGTTTATATAGAGTGCCTTTGTGATTAGACCAGAATTTATTACCTCTTCTTCTGGTATTTCATAAAATTCTGCCATCGGATTTTTGACAGTTGTTGCCGATACTCTTATCTCTCTATCTGAATTAAGGGCAAACAAAATATCATCTGCTTTTGAGGTGTTGTTCAAATGCTCCTCGTCAATAATTGTGATAAAAGAAAGTTGTTCTCTATGTGCTTCTGCAATTCTTTCAAAAAGATTTTTCTTTTCACTATCTTTAAGTGCATTATTCTTTTTATTGGTTATCATTTCCCAGTTTATAAAATAGGTGTAACCACCCTTGAAACCTTGAAGTAAGGCATCGTGTATATTCGCAGATTTTGCATGAGGAATAAAGTCGTCCATTTTATCTTTTGATTGTTCCTCTAAATCTCCTTTACCTGGAGTAAGCCAGATAAATACCTTATTAGGGTTCTGCCATAGAAGATAATCATAAATATAAGAAAGTAGAATTATTGTTTTACCAGATCCGGTCGGACTTTTTACAATGATTTTTCTTTTTGCATTTGGATCTGTTGTTTTATCCAAAAGATAGTTTTTGGCGTCTGTTTGAAAATCAAATAAATCTAACATCATAATTCGTTCACCTCTCTTAATTCTTCTGTGAAATAATAGTCTGGGATAGTAACAACTTCAAGTTTCCTTTCTTCGATACTATCCTTGATTTCATTGGTTAGTAAGATGAATGATGGAATATATAAAACACCACTTTCTTCCATTTCAGTAAGTGCTATATTTAAATCTTCATCAGATAAAATTATTCTCCTAGTGTTCCCATCAATCTCACACATATTTTCAAGCTCGACCATTTCTTTGATATAGTCAAGAAGCTTAGAAGATAAAATCTCCTCATCTTCTGAAAGTTTAGGTATAAATTCTGTTTTATAGTATTTAAGGTTACTAGGAAGTTTTTCTACCTCGATTTCTTTTTTTCTACTTGTGTACTTATATCCCCTAATAACTTTTTCAATTCTTTTGTAGCATACATTTTCTGCTATCCCATTTTCATTATTAGTGCAAAGTATAAATTTTCTTTTTCCACCATCTTCATGATTTAATTCTATAACTGCATGCCCCGTTGTTCCGCTGCCTGCACAATGATCTAAAATTTTCAATTCTAACAAGTCTTTTTCAGTATTTTTAACTTCATAAAAACCTCTTTGGCAATAATGCCTAATTCTTCTTTAGTTGTTAAAATTTTTTATTTTACCATCATCGTTCCCCTGATTTTCAATTAATCTTCTTATGTTATATAAGAAGTACATATCTTTTTAATCTTAAAGTATTTAAGTCTTAATTTTAAAATTTTCAATCTTAGATATTATTTAAATCATTCCAAAATGCTCTAAAGCATCTTCGATTGCTTTTTCTTTTTCTTCTGGGCAATTTGGCACTCTTTGATTTTCTTTCTTACTAAAATTATAATTTTCTCTCTCTATTAGACCATGTTTCCTTTTTATTTGTGCAATATATAGGCTTGAAACTTTTAGTCCGTATTTATCTAACACATACTTTTTAATTTCTCCATAAGTTGCGTCTTTTGAAAAGTCAATTTCAGATAATTCATCTTCCCCTATTTCTATATCTAAATGATGTTCTGTATTTAGTTTGGACAACAGAGCTACCGTCTCCACATGCCCTGAAGTTCCAAAGTTCCGTAACTTTTTATGATTAATTATACTGAAAGCAATTTGATATAATTCTTGTTTATTCATTTTCTTCTCCAATATTATTTAGCTTAATAATACGTTATTCTTTTTTCAAAACACTAAGTTATTCAGTTCACCATCAAGAACTTTTATAGTTTCATTTCTTTCCTTATCCTCTTGATTGTCATATAAAAGTTGTTCAATAAACTCCCATATATCTTCTAGTTTACGTCTAATATGATAGAATAACAAAGCATCCGTATTGATTAAAAAATCTTTGTGTAATTTCAGGTATATGTTCATAAATACATCATAATATGGCTTATCAACAAAAAACATGAGATCAGCTTTTACTGGAGCCAATTTCAAGCCTTCCCAGTCAATTAGAACTAACTGCTCATCCCGTTGCATCAAGTTCCAATTATGAATATCTGTATGGCATAGGGCCATTTTAGGATTACTTCGTCTTAGAATCTCCGACAGTCCTTCAACTCTGTCAATAGATTGTTCAAGGGGTTTTATGTGTGCCCCAAGCAAGCATTTTAAGTCCATGGGAAGACTGGCGCATTCTTTACGCAATACTTGTTTTAGCTGTTTCAGAAATGGCAAGCTAAAATCTTCCCTAATTAGTTGCACATATACCTACTATATCAATAAATTTTGAGTTATCATTGACTATATTAGTTGCTATTATCAGAATAGTCGTCGATAACTATATTTTCGTGCAAATATGCAAATAAGTAAAATGATAGTTATGTTATATCATAATAATTGAAAATAATAGAATGCATTTTTCAATGTAATAAGATTAAGCGTTCTCTTAAAGTTAGAGAACGCTTAATTATTTTTAATTTATTGAAATAATTTGTAACTATTGAAAACAGACAAAAATTGTTCATTGGATAATTTATCAAGATCAGTAACATTCGCATGCTTCAGCACCTGTCTTAATTGATTTTTAGTAAAAAGAACATGATATTCCCTGTTTACCCATTTATAAACGAAAAATCTATACTTTTTGTAGTCCTTCTTTAAAATAAATGGTTTATGCCTTTCAAGTACAATCAATACAGAATCTACATTAGGCTTAGGGTGAAAATATGCTCGTGGCACTTTTTTAAGAATTTTTATATCCATTTCCACCATTAACAGCAAACCTAAAGCTCGTTGGGTATTTTGCAACCTTTTAGCAAATCCCCTCTCTACAATAAGGTAGCTATATTTCGCTTGACTATCAAAAGCAATCTTTTTTACAATATCAGTACTAATATTGTAGGGAATATTACCAAATATTTTATAGTCTGTATTTTTAGGAAAGCTAAACTTCAAAATATCCTCATGAATAACTTTTATATTCTGAAAAGGTTCAACTGCTTTTTTCGTGGCATGACATAAACCTTCATCAATCTCTATAGCATTCACCCGTTGACTCATTTCCACAAGTTCCTTGGTAAAATGTCCTTTTCCTGACCCAATTTCTATTATTTTATCTTGTTTATTGATATTCGTATATTTTAATATTTCCTTTACATGCTTTTTAGATGTAATGAAATTTTGCGTATTTTTCGGGTTTTTCTGTTTCATTATAACCTTCTCCTTGCCGGTTATAATGAACTAATCTTAAGAGCTCATTATAACCAATTATTTTTGGTTTAGTTGATAATGAAATCTCTCAATAACAAATATAGAAAACATACCCATACCTTTACCTCCTTTAATTTTTTTCATTATAAATGAGATAAAGTAATATCTACTACTGCAATACATGTACACATATTTAACTCCTCCTTATGCAACTGATTATATCACTTTTAATTTCTCTATTCAATAAAGTTCTGTGCTAATCTACCTCACCCTATGGATTTTTAATCCCGAAACATCAAATGTCATCTGTCAAATGCCCTATTTAAAAGGGTCAAAAAACGGTATTTTTTAGCCTGTTTTTGACCCAATTTTCGTACTCAAACCACTACATGTTGTGGTTGACTCCTATTATTCCTTGTCCAAACCACAATACGTCATCAGAATTGCTGCTTCAACGTGTGTCGAGTTGCCTTGATAGCTATCAAAACTGCATTCTCAACCCCTAAGGTTATGGGGAACATATCCACGCTCGTAGATGGAAACATATCAAAGATTGGCTCTCGTTTGTAGGAACATATCGACTGTAATTATTTCATTTTCAAGCCTTTATCGATAGCTTCCTGAATAATCTTATGACAACAAACTCCCAACGGATTGTTTTCTTTACAATTAGAATTTTTCATTGCCCCAGTGATGGCATTTACTTCTTTTACGGATTTCGCGCCATGCTTTACAACTGCTTCAATTACCTGATTTTCTGTGACTTCGCTACAATAACAAGCATACTTAGGATCTGCATCTTTCTTAAACCAGATAGGAACTCTAACTTGGTCTTTCAAGAATTTTATTTCATTATCTAAGTTATAGTAAACAACGTCGCAGTCCTCGTTCATGCAAATCTTATATTGATCTCCGTTAACAGCATTACGATAATCATCTACCACTAGATGTTCAACAGTTACTTTACTAACGGAAATCCCTTCATTATTACATACAGGACAATTGTCTTTAATTTGATCCGGCTTTTCTGTTTTGCATCCACAACAACATTCATTATTAATCTTCATATTCTTAGCCTCCATATTTTCATTATAATTTCTTTTTTAAACTAGGTAAAACCAATTTCATATACTTGTCATTTATTAATAGCGTCAAACATTTTAGCTGGTGTTAATTTACTTAGCTCCCTGTTGTCAGCCAACGCACGTGTAGCTTTTTTGTGTATAAACACATCAGCGTCATGTTACCCATTGCTCGGCATTCTTCTAATGAACCCAAATACATGGAATGGCAACCCTTTTTTAGACAATTTATAACCGAACATTATCAAGCTTGAAAGTTTCTTTAGATTATAAAATATATTCTCAGACAATCAAGGGTAAAGGCTTCGCCCAAATTTCATTGAAATTTGCCCTTGACAGTCTGTTCATATATTTTATTTAATTTATGAAACTTCCAGAGCTTTTTATTCTGCTTTTCTATATTCTACTGGTGTTTTATATCCTAAAGATCCATGAATTCTTAGGTTATTATACCAATATACGTATTCTGCTAATTTTAGATTAAGTTCTTGGAAATTAGTAAAGTTCTCCTGATATATGAATTCTGTCTTCATTACTTTATTGACTGCTTCGCTTACTGCGTTATCATATGGGCTTCCTTTTTTACTTAGCGATCTTTTTATCCCAAATACCTTTAATATTTCTTCTATTTTTATATTTTTAAATTCTCTTTCTCTGTCTGTGTGAAATATTTTTATACGATTTAGTGGCTGCCTTATTGAGTAAAATGCTTCTGCTACTAGATTTGCATCTTTGTTTTTACCTGATGAGTATCCTATTATTTCACGGCTGTTTAAGTCTATTATTAAACATATATAATTCCATTTTTTTCCTACTCTTACATATGTTAGGTCGCTTACTATTGCTTCTAAATAGTCTCTATTGTCAAATTATCTATTTAAAAGGTTAGGGATGTCTTCTTCGTTGCATTTGGATCTTATTACTTTATATTGTGCTACTGTATAGTTTGAGACTAGGCCATTTTTCTTCATTATTCGGCCTATTTTTCTTCTCGATATTTTATATCCAATTTTCCCTAGTTCTTTTTTTATTTTGCGTGTTCCATAGTTGTTTCTACTTCTTCTGAATATTTCTTTTATTTCTTCTATTAGTTTTTCATCTTCATCTAATTTCACATCTTTTTCTTTGTTCAAATGATAATAGACTAAACTTCTTGTGACCCCAAGTAGTCTACACATTGCACTAATGCTATATTTATCTCGGTTCGAGATAATGAGGTCTATTTTTTGCCTAACAGTAGTGCAGCTAGCTTTAAAATATCATTCTCCATTTCAACCTGTTTCAATTTTTTACGAAGTCTGATTATCTCTTTTTGTTTCGCATCCACATTATCAAAATGGTTACTCTAAGCAGCACACCAACTATTTATTTTTTGAGTTTTAAACTTTGGTAGAAGTCTTGAACTCTTTATATTTACATAACTATTTGCCTCTATCACTATTATGACACGAAACCCAGCAAAAAAATCAAGATATAAGCTATTATTATCAAATATACTTAATATTCTTTTCATAAAAGCCATTTGTTTAGGGTTGTCAAATTCTATATCCATATTTTTTAATAAAGTGTAGTCTGGTCTTTGGTCATCACTCATTATAGACTTTGGTCTTTGCTTCCTATTTTCTAATAAATATCTTTTTAATCTTGGTAAACTGCCATCTGTATGAAAATGAATTCTATTTTCTGAAATTAGCTCGTTTAATTTCTCATTACTATATCTGAACCCTCCTGGTGGAACTGGGTCTTCCTCATTTGTTAAAGGATTTATAATAGGGGTCTTATTGCCATTTTTTACCCCTCCTAAATCTGCCTTTTGATAGAGTCCTCTATCATCAAAATACCAATAATTTGTAAAATCTATAAATCTTGGGTATTTAGTCAATTCTTTTAGCTCTTCAGTAATTTCATCATGTGATAATCCTAGTTTTTGTAATTGTTTTACCTTTTTCTCATATTCATCTATATTATTTTTTTCTGTTTCCCATTTATTATCTTTGTGTCTAACTTGAAGCTTTTCATAATCTTTTGAATATATTAAACAGTATTCATGACTTACAGAAACATAAAGGCTTTGATTTTTTGATGAGTTTGTATTCCTAACTATATTAGCTATAAAGTTTTTCTCTCCAAAAATTTGGTCACACAATAGCTTGAGTTGTCCTTGCTCATTGTCATCAATTGAAATAAAAATAACTCCCTCATCAGATAACAACTCTTTTGCAATAACAAGTCTTTCGCTCATAAATGAGATCCATTTAGAATGCCTATATGTGTCATCTTCTCCAATCCTTGTATCGTTATAAATAAATTCTTTATTTTTTGTATTATAAGGTGGATCAATATAGATAACATCAATTTTGCCCATGTGAGTCTTTTTTAATAATTTAAGGGAATGTAGATTATCCCCCTCTAAAATAAAATTAAAATCAGAGGTATTATCTCCAATTATTTTTTTATCTTCTATTTCTCTAAACACTGGTATGTTGTGAACGAGCTTTTTATCTACTTCTTCTTCGTGTTCTTCCCAAACTAATCCATATTTTTTCTCAGTTAAGGCTGTTTCAATCTTGCCAAGTGCAATCCTACTCTCATCATCTGTATGAATTTCTTTTAGATGATTTAGGTATTCAAGCATTTCAGCTCTTCTGATTTGCGATAGATTTCCCAATTTTATTCCACCTCATTTCTATGAATCTCTATAACATCTTCAATTCTGCAATCCAATGCCAAACAAATCTTTTCTAGTGACTCTAAGTTCACATAAGAGTTTTTGCTCATTCTAGAAACTATGTTGCTTGTTATGTTTGCAGCTCTTTTTAAGTCTTCTTTATTCATTTCTCTTTCTACCAATAAGTGCCATAATGGTTTATAAGAAATTGCCATATTATTACCCCTTATCCGTTTTATTGTTAAGATATATTATATCATAAATAGGCTGATAAGTCACTTTAGCCTATTTTATACTTGTGCTTGCGTTAGTATTTATTGAGATAGTCCTTGTTTTTTTATGTGTCCCACTTGGAACTGCTCCAAATCAGCGGGACGCCAAGGAACATCGAGGTCATGCAAAGCAATTAGTTTATTTTGCACATTCGTTCCGGCTCCCATCTTCTGCGTTGAACCCATTAAGATACGGATTTCTCCTTTTCTTACTTTCGCAAAGAGTTCGTCCTTTTGCTTATCGGAATTAGCTTCGTGGATAAAGGCAATTTCTTCTTTCGGTATGCCCATAGCTACAAGTTTTTCTCTAATATCATCATAGATGTTAAATTCTCCATCTCCTTTTGGAGTGGACATATCAGAGAAAAGTAGCTGTGTTGACCTATTTTCTTTTGTCTTATCCCAAATAGCAAATACATTTTTCACGCATACATTGACCTTGCTATCAGGGTTATCAGGAAGAAGTGGATTGATTAAACGCTGATCTAAGGCAAGTTTCTTGCCGTCATTGGTAATCTTAAGCATATTATCAACATCTGGCTCTACAACCCTATTTCTGACATCATCTGCTCTTTTAGAAAGGCTCTTTAGGATTTCCTTTTGTTCTTCACTTGGCAAGGTTTTAATAACTTCATAGTGTGCTTCAGGTGTTGGAAGATTTAACATATCCGCCGTTTGAATGTCTGCAACTTCCTTAAACATACTCATAAGCTCAGGCAAGTTATAGAACTTTGAAAATCTCGTTTTTACCCTATACCCTGTACCTTCAGGAGATAGTTCAAAGGAGCTTTGCGTTTCTCCAAAAGTGGAAGCCCAAGAGTCAAAATGCTCCAGTCCATTCTTTTTAAGGCTCTCATACTGAAGATACCTTTGCATGGTATAAAGCTCTGTCATAGAGTTACTTACAGGCGTTCCTGTGGCAAAGACCACGCCTTTTCCGCCTGTCATTTCATCCATATAGCGACACTTCATGAACATATCTGAAGACTTAAAGGCTTCTGACTGCCCGATACCTGCAACATTACGCATTTTTGTATAGAGATAAAGGTTCTTAAAACCATGTGCCTCGTCAACAAAGAGCTTATCAACTCCCAGTTCCTCAAAGGTAATCACATCATCTTTCTTAAAATCGTCATTTAATTTCTCAAGCCTTGTCTCCAGTTTTTTCTTTGTCTTTTCAAGCTGTTTTACGGTAAAGTTCTGATTTCTGTCATGCTTGTATTCTTCTACATAGTTTACGATTTCATCAATCTGATCTTGAATATGCTTTTCCTGATATTCCTTACTCATAGGGATTTTTTCAAACTGCGTATGTCCGATAACAACCGCATCATATTCCCCTGTTGCAATCTTTCCGATAAATCTCTTTCTGTTTTTCGGCTCAAAATCTTTCTTATCTGCCACCATAATGTTAGCCGACGGATATAGCTGCATAAATTCACGACCGATTTGCCCTGTTAAGTGATTTGGTACAACAAATAAGGACTTACTGCACATTCCAAGTCTTTTACTTTCCATTGCAGAAGCCACCATTTCAAAAGTCTTTCCACTGCCTACCACATGGGCAAGCAAGGTATTTCCTCCATAAAGGCTTCTTGCTATGGCATTTCTTTGATGAGGTCTTAAATCTATTTCCGTATTCATTCCCTCAAAAGAAAGATTGCTTCCGTCATATTCTCTGTTACGGATAGAGTTAAAACGCTCGTTATACAGTTTTACAAGACGGCTTCTTCTTTCCTGATCGTTAAATATCCAGTTCTTAAATTCTTCTTTTAATAGCTCCTGCTTTTGTCCTGCAAGCATGGTTTCTTTTTTATTTAAGACAGAAGTTTTAGAGCCGTCCAGATTTACAATTTGGTCAAATACCTTTGTTTCTTTAAGGTTTAAGGCATCTTCAATCAGCTTATAGGCGTTTACCCTTGATGTACCAAAGGTCATTTCAGCAAGGTCATTTCCTCTGTCCCTGCTTTTTCCTTCTACATTCCATTCGCTTGTAAGATTGGAAAATTTTACCTTAATATCCCATTTGGCATATCCCGGAGTTTTAAGCGTTTCAAAGATGAATTTCTCAATATCTTTAATCGGTATCCAAGTTGCACCAAGCCTTACATTGATTTCACTTGCTTCAAGCTCCTTTGGAAGAACTTTTGTAAGCTCTGCTTTTTGGTATTCCAAACGGTTCATTTCATAGCTTATCAGCTCTTTTTCTTTTCCATTCTCGGAAAAGCCAAGATGAGGAAGCTCTCTTTCCGTTTGTCTGAGCTTTGATAAGTAACTGTCTACTATGGCAATCTTATCCCTTATATTCCCACTTAAATATTCATCCTTTGTTACATAGCCATATTTGTAGGAGTTGCTGCCATTTGCACAAGCAAAAGGTAAATCCCCATCCTCCAAGTTAAATGAAAGCGGTCTGTAAAAGTTTTGTTCTTCTCTGATATTTAAGTAGATTTCCCCTCGAAGCTCCTCAATTAAAGTCGGTCTGTCTTTTCCTGTAAGACTTCCCATATAGTCAAAATCCACATAGCCTTTTTCAGACACCGATAAGACAAGGGCTTCTAAAGATGTGTCCACATGGTCTATGACTTTGGCTTTTGTAATGGTTCTTTTAGAAAAAATATCTCCCTTTGCCTTGAAATTTTCTTCTTCATCAAGGATTTCAATGGACGATACCAAAGGAAAGTTGCTATCCTCTTTCAAGGCTCTGGTATTGCTTAGGTTATTTACAAAGCCATGTTTCTTTGAAAAGTTATCATAGACTTCATTTAGTTTTTCCTGTGAAGCCTTGATTTCTTCTTCGCTAAAATCTTCTTTCTGCTTGTAAATCACATCTTTTAAGGCAGCATTCAGCTCAAGGTAATCCTTGATTTTTTCTTTATTCTTGTCTGATACTTCCTTTTTGATAAAGAGTGAGTTTTCTCTGTAATAGACTTCATCATCAATCAAGGTGTATGAGAAGTTCTTTACATCATCGGTTGCAGGGATAGAAGTTATTTCATCATCAAGTAGCTCTATTTCTTCATACTTGGCTTCTTTTGAAATTCTTTCTCCCGCAATCTCGATACGATCCTTTAACGAAGCCATATTGTTCTCTTGCCCTAAAAAGGCTATTGGTTCACATGTTAGAGTTTTTCCAAATCGACCACTTACCTCACGCATAGAACCAAGCACCTGCTCAGGATGATCGACAAAGTATTTGTTATATGAAAGTCCATTTTCATCTTCCGCAAGGTGTATCCAGTCCTCATCTCGCTCTAATACACTATCTCTTTTCTTTAAGAAGATAATATCTGAAGTAACTTCTGTGCCGGCTACGCCCTTAAAGGTATCGTTTGGAAGCCTTATTGCTCCTAAAAATTCGGCTCTTGCTGCGAGATACCTTCTAACACTTTCGTCTTTTTTATCCATCGTTCCTGAAGATGTGATAAAGGCGATAACGCCACCATTTCTAACCTTATCAATGGATTTTGCAAAGAAGTAGTCGTGAATAAGAAAGTTATTACGATTGTATTCCCTGTCATTTACCTTATACTCTCCAAATGGAACATTTCCGATTGCGATATCAAAGAAGTTGTTGGAAAATCCCGTTTCTTCAAGTCCCTTAACCTGTATATCACTTTCAGGGTATAGCAGCTTTCCAATACGCCCGCTTACCGAATCAAGTTCCACACCATAAAATTTTGACTTATTCATTTCATCAGGTAGATTACCGATAAAGTTCCCAACACCCATTGACGGTTCAAGGATATTGCCCTGTTTAAATCCCATACCTGAAAGTGTCTTATATACGCCATCAATAACGGTTTTCGGTGTGTAAAAACTCGTTAGGGTAGATTCTCTTGCAGCTTCGTATTCTGCTTGTGATAGGTTATCTTTTAAGAAAGCTCTTGCCTCTTTCCACTGTCCATCCTTACTTTCATCAAAGACTTCAGATAATCCTCCCCAGCCTACATATTTCGCTAAAACTTCCTGAGCTGTAATATCAAGCTCTCGTTCTCCGCTTTCCACCCTGTTAAGCATAGAGATTGCTTCAAGGTTATTATTTAACCTCTCGCTTGGAGATAACTTTGAAGGAAGCGTTTCTTCTGTAATCTTGAAATTATGAGCCTCATTTTTCTTTATTTCTACTTCCTCAAAAGTCTTTTCAGCTTTCACATAGGTCAGATTTTCAAAGATTTTATCAAGCTCACTTTCCTTACGATAAGCAATTACGTCTGAGCCTGTAATCATACCTCCAAGATATTCGGTATTATCCTTAATCGTTACGGTCTTTAGGTTATTTCCCATATCATCAAATCTTGTGATGGTATAGTCTTTCCCCTTATACTTCACTTCATCGCCGATGATAAATTCAGGTCTTTCAAGACTTACTTGTCTTAATAAATCCTCATTATCAGTAAAGGCTACAATCGGTATTTGATGATTACCTTGCCTTGCAGGATCAAGCCACAAATCATTTCTTCCTGTGATTTGATTTTTAGAAATCTCCCTTACTTTGTACTCCTCATGATTAAAATAGATGGTATCGCCTTCTTGAACTGCAAACTCATCTGAAGGGCTGTCCTCTTTTTCGTTAAGCTCTACTTCTTCTTTTCCCTTTAGATAATCTAATAAGGTAGCCTGAAAAGGTTCTGCCTGTATGCTTTCTTCTACTTCTTCAGGTGCTTCAAGGTCTGTAATATTCTCCTCAAAGCTAAGTTCTCCGTTAAAAACATGATGAAGCTCCTGCTCATCCATTTGCTTTTTAAGTTCACTGTCTTTCAGTTCTCTAAAGGTCTTTGGAAAATCCTCTAAAACAAGTCTTTGGGCATTTAATTCCTTTAGCTCCTCAAGATTAAAATATCCCCATTCAGGTTCGATACCTAAAACAAGTCCAAAAGCATCTTTACTTTCCCTGTCATACTCCGTCATATACCAAGTCCAGTTACTTCTAAATGGAATGATGTATGCTGCATGAACCTGTTTGTCTGCTAAGGCTACATCTTCCTGTGCATAAAGCTCAGGCACTCTCTCAAGCATTTCATCAGTCATTAGATTATTTGGATCATCTTTAGAGTAATAACTTGGTTCTTTTTGTTCTTCTATCTCTGTCTTGCTTTCAATATTTTTTTCTTCAAGATAAAGATTTTTTGAAAGCAGCTCGTCTATATGCTTTGCTACATTTGACCATGTAAGAAAAACATCGTTACAATGATTCTTCTGTAATTTAAGTCCCTTTGCATCGTGCCATTCTCCGCTTCCTCTTTCGCCTGAAACAGCATGAGAGCCTCCGCCAATTCCATACTCGTCTTTTAAGAAATTTGCTTTTTCCTGAAGCGTATGGTTTTCTTTAAAATACTTTGTAATTCTTTCTTTCCCTCTATCTACTCCACTTCCTCTTGAAATCGTAGCAAGGACTTCATCTTCTGTAATAAATCCTTGTACCTTTGGAAGTTCGGTTAAGTTAGAGATATATTCCTTTCTCGGCAGTTCAAGCTCCTGCAATTTTTGATAAAGGCTATCTACCTTGTGATAATGAAATCTTAGTACATCTTTGTTTTCTTTATATCCTGTCAAAAAGCGACTGTACTCGGAAATAACATTTTTTAGATAGTCAGGATTTTTAAGAGCTTCCGATAACTGTCTTGTTTCTTTCGGAAAGCCGCCACCTCTTTCTATAAAGTCAAAATATCCCTGTGCTTTCCCTTCTTCACTTAAATCGTGGTATAGATACCATAAGGATTCTGAAACTCTATCTCTTTCATAGTCCTGTGCTTCTAAAAGCTCTACATTCGTGGCAAACTCTCCATTTCCCAAAAGTTCTTTGATTCTTCTTGCAGCATTACTCCAGCTTAAAATTTGCGTATCATCTTCTCTTGCAGAAGTTCCATAAGCTAAATGAATGCCTTTATCCGAATACCAGGAAGATACTTCTGCTCCATTAAGAAATAAACCGTTTCCACCTCTAAATGTATCTTTAAGGTATTCTCCCAATGCTTCTACTGTTTTACCTTTGGAAAATTCAGCAATGATAGGAAGTCTTTCGCCCTCATGGTTTCCACCGTTTACAAGAATACTGTCAATATCATTTTGAGTAAGAGGTATTGTAAGTTTAATCTGTCCTGATCTGTTTTCGGGTAAAGAAAAAGAAGCCTTATCAGCTTCTCTTATCTCTTTATCCGTATTTTCTTTTAGATTTCCACTACTTCCTTGATTGTCATTTCTTTGAGGGCTGAAATCATTGCTTTGTACTGCGGATGGCTCTCGTCCTCTATCTGCCAAGCCATCATCAGTTTCGGCTTCTCTGCTCTCATAAACTCTATCGCCTGTTTCTGAGTATCCATCAGGTGTTTTGTCAGCTTCTTCTCCTTGTATAGATCCACTAACATCTCGAAGTTGCTCTGCTCCTCGCTGCTTGAAAGATAATCCAGCCTCATCACTGCGTATGTCGGATTCGGATATTCCCTCATAAAGTCCGTCTCTTCCTCTAACTGATTCAGTGTATTCTCTTTGATTTTCTCTATTATCTCGTCCGTACTCTCCATTTCGGAAAATTCGCTCGTTTTCACTAATTCTTTCCTGATCATCTCGTCGAAGTACATTTTCTTCTACCTCCTCTAATTCTTCTTTTATTTTATTATATCCTGCTTCTTTACCTCTTAAAACTTCTTTTTGAAGCTCTAACTCTTTGCTTTTTTGAATGGTTGCATCAATGACTGTTCCGCTAATGTCCGATACCGTTTCTCCAAGGCTCATAAGAGAAATGCTGTCAAGCATTGCAAAGTTTTCCCTCAACAGCTCCTTATCCATAGGATAGTCTAACTTAAATCTTGAAGCTACTGCATAGCTTACCGAGTCCCTTGCAAACTTGGTAAAGGATATTCTGTCCTCATCAGATATTCTAAGTTCATTCATCAAGCTATCTATTTTTTCATCTCCGTAGAGCCTGCTTAAAGAAAAGATGTTTTCTAAGGTGCTTTCGCTTTCTTCATAGCCTTCAGCTTTTATCATTTCCTTTAATACATCTTTGTGAGCTTCTTTATCAAATCGCCAAAGATTTACCTCATTGACATCTCTGTTTTTGGAAACTGTCTGACTAATATCAAAGATATAGTCCACCTTTTTGTATGTGGCATAGTCCTCTAAAATGGGGATACCTTTCTGTCCTCGCATAACCGTTCTGTTAAAGCGTTCTCTCCAGTAGTCAAACTTGGCACAAGCTGTAGCTTCAGGATTTTTATCATAAATACTTAGCTGACTTCTAAAGTCGTACCTCTGATTGTTTCCGACAACCTTTAAGAGCTTCAGATACTCTGCTTCACTCTGCAAAATATCTTGTTTTATTAGCTCCAAAATGTTATGAAAATCATTTATTCGCATGTTTACCTCCTTCTTTTTTGCATGAAAAAAGGCGGTTAGATTTTACTCTAATCACCTTTGTACTACATATTGATATTATCCTTTTATTTCAACTTTTTCATTGATTCACTCTCTGATAATATTTTCATCTGTTCAATTGCTATTGAATTTAGTTTTTCCAGTCTTTCAGATTGACTCATGCCCTCATTTATAAATACCGCATTAAGATTTTCAAGATTAGAAAGGCATACAAGCTGCGATATATCTGCATAATCTCTAATATTGCCTTTTAAATCCGGATTTTCATCACGCCATTCTTTCGCTGTTATTCCAAACAAAGAAACATTTAGAATATCCGCCTCACTTGCATAAATAAAGTTGATTTTTTCTTTTGAAAGTTTTTCAGGTACAAGCTTATTTTTAATGGCATCTGTATGAATCCTATAATTGATTTTTGCCAAATTCCTTTTTATATCCCAGCCTAACTTCTTTTGTTCTTCTTCCTTTAAGCGTTCAAATTCCTTAATCAAATACAATTTAAAGTATGGAGATACCCAAGAAGCAAACTCAAATGCTATATCTTTGTGAGCATAAGTTCCTCCATATCTTCCTGCTCTCGCAACTATACCGATAGAATTCGTTTTTTCTACCCACTGCTTAACAGATAAAATAAATCGGTTAAATCCTGCTTCATTTTTAATTCCCTCGAATTCGGGGGAATTAAAATTTGTATTATACATTTCTTCCCAAATACCTAAAAACTCTATTGTGTTCTTGTTTCTAAGCCATTTTTCTATTAAAGCAGATCCGTTCTCAATATTTCTAACCATATCTGTTAAAGAAATGTAATCCCTATTATCTATAGCAATAATGCTGATTTCTGAACCTTCAACATTTATTTTAGACACATAATCACCTCTCAATCATTAAATTGATTATCTTATATTATAGCATTTTTATGGCATTTTTTCCATCTTGAAATAAGTGCCATCTTACTTGATATAAGTTGAAACTACTTCCTTTATCTCAGTTTCAATTGCCTCTAAAAAATTTTTCTTTGATGATTTTCCCTGTGCAATATCCGATAACTCCATTTCCCACTTTGCGGTTGTACCTGCTGATTTAAAAGTATCTGAGACAATCGTTACAAGACTGATTCCCTTATGTGTAGCAATAAGGTTTTTCTTATCTCTCTCAATAAATCCTTTGAAAATTAAGTTTTCAATAATCCCTGCTCTTGTTGCAGGTGTTCCAAGTCCTTTTCGCTCAACCTCTACTCCTTTTTCAAGTGCATCATTTCCTGCAAGCTCCATCGCCTTTAGGAGAAGATCTTCCGTAAAATGCTTAGCTGGTTGAGTGTATTTTTCTTTTATCTCTTTATCTTTAATATCAAGACTATAACCAATCTTTACATCCGGAAGCACTGTATCTTCATTTTTCTTTTTCGCATATTCGTTTAGGTATTTGGTAAAGCCATCATCTACAATCACCTTTCCACTACTTGTAAATTCAAATCCATCAAATTCAGCCACAATCTTCGTTGTATTCTCAATTAAAGGATAGCCTACACTTGCATGTAGCTTATTTAAAATAAGTTCATATACCTTCAATTCACTTTCCGGAAGAGAAGTTAAGTTCTCATTCATACTGCTTGCTGTCGGTATAATCGCATGATGGTCTGTAACCTTTTTAGAATTAAATACCGTCTTGATACGCTCTGTGTCAAAATCATTCTTTCCTAAAATGTTATTAACCGTACTTACAATCATATCTTCCGTAAGGCATCTGCTGTCTGTTCTTGGATAGGTAATCAGTTTTTTCTCATACAGACTTTGAGCATAATCAAGTGTCTGCTTAGCTGAGTATCCAAAATATTTATTGCACTCTCTTTGAAGCGTTGTCAGGTCAAATGGCAGCTCAGGTTTTGTTATCTTTTCCTTTTGAATAACATCGGTAATTTCTATCTTATCGCCTACTAAATTGATTAGCTGTTCAGCAGCAACCTCATCATCAATTCTATCTGTTGATAGTGTAAAGCCATTAAGGCTTAATTCCACTGTATTATATTTTTCTTTCTTAAAATTTGCTATCTCATCATCTCTATTTACAATCATGGCAAGGGTAGGTGTTTGAACTCTGCCCACACTGTAATTTTGCTTGTATAGACACGAATACAGTCTGCTTAAATTCATTCCCACAAGCCAATCTGCTATTGCTCTTGCTTGTGCAGACTCAAATAGATTATCGTAAGAACTTCCATCTTTTAGGTTATCAAAGCCCTCTTTTATGGCACTATCTTCCATTGATGAAATCCAAAGACGCTTCATTCTCTTTTTACAATTTGCCTGATTATATACAAGCCTGAAGATGGCTTCTCCTTCACGCCCTGCATCGCAGGCATTTATCACGATGTCTATATCCTTATCATTCATCAGCTTTTTAAGAATCGTAAATTGTTTCTTTGTGGACTTTGCAATCTCATACTTATATTCCTTTGGAATAATCGGTAAATCCGCCATATTCCACTTAGCATACTTTTCATCATAGCTTTCCGGATTTGCCATTTTAATTAAATGTCCAACACACCAGCTTACCTTATATCCGTTTCCTTCATAATATCCGTCTTTCTTTTTTGTAGCTCCAATCACTTTTGCAATAGAGATTGCAACACTTGGCTTTTCAGCAATTACAAGTTTCATATATATTTGTCCTCCTGTTTTTCAATATAAAAGGGCGAAAGATGTTACTCTCCCGCCCTGTCTTTTGCACCAAATATGAGATAGTTTTAGGTGCAAATCTACTCTACCTCATCATCTTCTTTATCTTCTATTTCTGCTTCACCTACTTCATTTTCACTTTCTTCCGCTTCTGAAAAGAAATCATCATCTTCCTCCTCAAAGCCTTCAAGCTCCTTATCTTCCTTTTTCTTAACGACCTTGAAATAATATCCTGCACCTAATGCTCCTGCTACTACAAGAATGAGAATTAAGTAGGTTCCCATATTGCTGCTTTCTTCTTTTTTTACTGGCTTAGGTTCTTCTTTTTCAGGTTCTTCCTTTGTAATTTCCTGTTTTGGAGCTTCTTTCTTTTCAACCATATTAAGAAGATCATCTTCAGATACTTCTGTTAGGAGCATGACATTTTCGCTATCCTCATCATGGTTAATGATTAAATGAAAAGTCTTACCATTTTTAGTTGTAAAGGTAACAAACTGTCTTGCATCCGCTGAATACATATCCGTTTCTCTCTTATCACTGCTATCTCCATGATGAATCGGATAATCCTTGTTCGCATTATCCTTATTTTCCGTAACAGTTCCTCGTGCCTTTGATGGAGCAGAAGCAACTCCTTTATTGGTATTTACATTCTTACTTGAACCATCCATAGAGGAATCCTGACTGCTGTTATTGGCAGGTTGTTTCGGTGTCAGCTTGTTGGGATAACGAATTTCCTTTTCTTTTTCATCGGTCTTACCAATATTTATGTCCTTTGTAATCTTTCCTGTATTATCCTGTGATAATGAGCCTTTACCCATATCACTTACAGATGTTTGAGGAAAGTTTCCTGTTTCTGTTTTAATTCCGGAGATAGGGCTGATTGGGGTTACAGTAGGATTATGCGTAACTGTAGCCTTGCCAACTTCATTCGTCTTTTTCTCAAGTTCCTTAATTTTCTCAGTCAGCTTGTCTATCTCCTTTTTCATATCCGCCGATAAGTCCTTATCGTCTTTGCCCTTCTCAAGTTTTTCCTTCAGTTTATCTATTTTTTCCTCAAGGTCTTTGATTTTCTCCTTTTGCTTATCGCTTAATTTATCCTTGTCCTTAATCTCCTGATTTAACTTATCAAGTTTTTCCTGAAGTTCCTTAGATTCTTTTTCCATTTTGGAAATGTCATCTTTGCTAAGCTCTGTTTGAGTTCCCTTATCTTCAGTTTTTGGCTTTTCTGTCTGCGTCTGAGCATTACTTTCTAACTTCTTTACAATTCGGATAATACTATCGCTTCCATCACCTTTTACTGTGTAGCTTATAAAATCGTCATTAAAGCTCATATTATCCGGAAGCATTTCAAGATCAGACGCATCAATCACTTGATTTTTGTCAAAGGAAGCTGAATACTCCTTATATACCTTTCCGTCCTGATATTGATATTTTACCTTTACTTCACTTTTTGTCTGACTTTCCTTCTCCTTGGTATCCTTATTGTCTGTTTGATCTGACGCATTCGCTACTCTCTTATATAAATCCTCTAAAGGTAATTCAAGGTAGGGTACGCCGGTATGAAATCTATTCCATGTTTCAATAATCAGCTTGTCCTTAACAATCTTAATTTCTTTTACATTGTTGATATTGGGATTTGCTTCTTTTACTCTGCCAATAATAGAATTCTTTGTTTCCTCTTTAAGCTCTCCCTCATAATCAACCGTTACTTTCTCAATATTTCTATTTAACTGTAGAACAGGGCAGGTATAGACAATGACATTTGCTTTCTTTCCTTTTACAGTTCGTTCTTCTGCATTTTCTGTAATATCTCCAATATAGTAATTATCTTTATCTCTTGGAGAAACGATACTTGTAAAAGCGCCTGTCCCTACATTATGAATTCGATAATATGGATAAGTTTTCTTTGTCATATATCTTAGATCATCTAACTGATTTTCTTTGTCCATATTCTCATTGGTAAAGGTTTCATTATACTTATCGACAACTACACCTCCCTTTTCTTCAAAGGATTTTGATAAGGAAAATTTAAAGTTCAATGGCTGACCTTCTTTATTTTCTTTTCCGACATAATAAAATCCTCTAAAGGTGTCATCTGAAGTATGATCCTCGAATTTCAGTTCATAATATGTTTCATATTTTTCAGGCGGTTCATTTGACGCAAATACTGTCTTTGCACCAACTTTTAACACCCCTAAAATTCCACCCATTAAGAGGGTAAAAGCTACAACAATGGCTGTAATTCTTTTATTTTTCAAACTGGTTTTCATTTGTTTTCTCCTTTTTCACTTCTGCTTTTTCTCTGTTTACTTTTGCCATTAAATCACTGATTGTAATGTTGTTCTTTCTGCAAATGGCAATAATTTCTTCGTTTTCAAGTTCTTCCTCACGAATGAACAAAGGCTCCAATTCTTCATCAATCAGAGCCTTTTTATCTTTTAATTTCTTTATTCTGTTTTTTACTGCTGTCAGTTCTTTTTTCAAATTGTGTCCTCCTTATCTGTTTACATTTGGCGGAAAGCCGAAGCCTACTGGATGATGCTGACAAAAAGATGCTATCCAATCATCTAAAGTTGTTACTCTGATTCGACCGATATTATCTATTACCTTGCCATCGCCTATATAAATGCCTACATGACCATAGGTAAGTCCTGCTGTACTTCCGCTGCTACTGCTTTCCACCGCTACAAGCATTCCCACCTTGAGTTTTGACCTGTCTGATGTAAAAGTATAGTTTCGGTACATATCGCAGGCATTTCCGCCAATATATCCAAGTCCTGCATTTTGATAGACCTGAGATACCCACATAGCACACCAGCCTGCACCCGGAGATGGCGTAATGTATGCAGCATTTACAATCTTCTTTTGAACTTCCGTAGAAGCCTCATACTCTTTTCCGCCTCCGATACCTCCATTGGAAGCAATAAGGTCGCTATTACCAAAGGCTTCTCCCATATTGCCTTGAGCAAGGAATAAGGCTTCATAGTGTTTCAGATTGTCAGGATAGTTTGCAAAAACCTTTCGGATAATGCTATCCATCTCTTTTTTATGAAGGGTTACAATCAGTTTCTTGTACTCGTAAGGTTCTTCATGGCTTTCGGTATATTCATTTCCATCTTCATCGGTATAGGTTTCTGTAACTGTCCTGTACCTGATTTCAATTTCTTCCTTATACTCAAGGTCATACATGGACTTAAAAAGCTCATTTAATACAGAGCTTACTTCTGATACATTCTTTACTTCTCCGCACCTTGATGTAATGTAGGATAAAAGCTCATGGACATTATGACCGATGTACTCTGTGTTATTTAGGATGTACTCGTCATATCCGGGATAATTTTCTTTGACATGATCAACCTCGTTTTGAAGCTCACTTTCCATAGCGGAAAAATTCTGATTGATTTCATTTAGGACATTTGGATTTGACAAATAGCTTGTTGTAAGAACAGAACTTGTGGAGTTAATAAAGCCTGTCATTCCCGTTCCTGCAAAGTTGATAAAGAAAGTTCCCAAAATAATAAGACCTATGAAAATAACCATAAGTCCCTTTGCTTTTCTTAATATAACTTCCTTTGAACTTTTAATACTACCGATAAGCCCTTCCTTAATGCGATCTCTAAGCCTTGACTTATTCTGCCTTTTAATGGAATCTTTCATCTGCTTTCGCTTCTGAAATCGCTTAAAGTTATTTGCTTTTTGATACTCCTGTGTCTTTTTTAGCTCCTCTTTGGCATCTCGAAATTCAAGTTTGGATTTTCGCTTTCTAATTTTATAATCCTTATTTGTAAGATCATATCCTTTTTTTGCTCTTTTCTTATCCGAATAATTCTTAATGCCATGAATGAGCTTTGAGCTTGTATCGGCTGTTTTTTCTCCTGCCTCTACCCCTTGATTTTCATCACTTCCATGTGATAAGTAATCTCTTACGGTTTCACTTCCTTTAGCAAGTCCTGATAAAGCGGACACCTTAGAAGCCTTATCCCTAAAAGTTCTTTCCTGTTCTTTAGAAAGCCTGTTTTTCTTTTCTCTATCAAGAATGGCTTCTTTTCTGCTTTTTTTATTGTCAGCCTTTTCCTCTTTGGCTTCTTTGTCCTTTTTTCTGGTATAGAGCTTATCGGAATAGTTTTTTCTCTTATAATTTTTCTTTTGAGCCTTTTGCTTATTTACTGGATTTCCGCTAATCTCATCTTTTTTTAATGCATCTACATCATAGGTTGACTCAAAATAGTCGCTGTCCCTAAAGTCGTTGTCATATCTGTCTATAATCCCATCATTGTCAAGGTCTTTTCCTAAAGGATCATAGATTTTTCCATCTTTAACCTCAGTATCATAATCCGCTTTCCCAATTTCTTTTTGACTTACACCTTCTGTTTCAGTTACAGAAGCTACGCTATCCTTATCGGAAGCTCTATACCTTGCATTTCTTTTAGAAGTTTTTCCGTTTAATTCAGTTTCTGCACTTCTCTTACTGACCTTTTCATGAACCTTATCTTGAAATCTGTCTTTGTCATGGACAATTTTCCCTCTGTAATCATCATTATGCTTTAGTTTATTTTCTTCAGGCTCTATGCTGCCATTACTTTGCAGCCTTTCCTTTTCAATCCTTGCACTTTGCCTTTCCTTAAAGTCCCTTTTCAGTTTCTTTCCCATAAGCCTACCTCACTTCTTCAGGCTTAGTTGTCATCTTCTGATAAAGGATTGTGTCTTTCGGGAACTTATCAAGGAAAGGAACAATGGTATTTCCAAAAAACAAAAGTCCTTCTCCTGCATTGGAATTGGTTACATATCTTAGCTGTGGCTGTGAGATTTTAAGTTTCCTTGCTAAAATTTCTCTATCGCCTGAAGCCTGATTAAGCATTAAGACAAAGTCCGTATTATCAAAGATATTTTCTATCTCCTTACTCATCAGTAGGTCTTTGACATTCTGTGTAATGCCTGTCGGGATTCCTCCCCACTTACGAAATCTTTTCCAAATCTCTACGGAATAGGAAGCTGTCTGCTCGTCTTTTAAAAGTAAGTGAAACTCGTCGATATAGTATCTTGTAGCCTTATTTCCTCTGTTTTGCGATACTTTGTTCCACACCTGATCCTGAATAACAAGCATTCCAATTTTTTTAAGCTGCGAGCCTAACTCCTTAATGTCAAAACAAAGAAGCTGCTTATTTAAGTCCACATTGGACTGATGGTTAAATACATTAAGAGAGCCTGTTACATAAATTTCCATTTCCGTTGCCAGTTTTTTGCCGACTTTTTCTTCCTGATTTTTTAACATATCATACAGGTTTTGAAGAATAGGCATATTACAAGGCTTTGGATTTTCAAAATACTTTTCATAAATCTTAGGTAGGCATCTATCTATAACCGACTTTTCTTCTGCTGTAAGTCCACTACCACCAACTACTAATTCAAGCATCGACATAATGAAGTTTGCTTTATCTTTCAGTGGTGCATCCCCATCGCCATAGTTCATATTGATGTCAAGGGGATTTAGATAGTCTTTTGACTTACTGCTGACCTTTATGACTTCTCCTTTAAACTGACGCACAAGGTTTCCGTACTCACCTTCCGGATCGCAGATAATCACATCATCATCGGTTGTAAGAATGGCATTTGCCATTTCTCTCTTTGCACTAAAGGACTTACCACTTCCCGGAGTTCCGAGAATTAGACCGTTTGGGTTTTTCAATTTCTTTCTATCTGCCATAATCAGGTTATGGCTTAGGGCATTTAGTCCATAATACAAACTGTTCGCCGAATTTATGAAAAGCTCCTCTGTGGTAAAAGGCATAAATACTGCCGTAGATGATGAGGTTAGTCCTCTGTCAATTTCAATCTTATTTACCCCAAGAGGAAGTACACTGATTAAGCCCTGCTCTTGGGAATGGTCAAGCCTTTTTAACTTGCAATTATGCTTATTGGCAATAGAGCTGATTTGAGAAATGGTATTGTCCAGCTTTTGGATTGTCCTTGCAAAGTTCATAAAGATAATGGTTACAACAAACATTCTTTCATCTCTTGTCTGAAGGTCTTTTAAAAGACTTTTTACATCTTCTCCATAGGTAATTAAATCACTTGGAAGAATGTCCATATCATATCCCGACCTTACAGCCTTTTTGTTTTCCTCAATCTTCATCTTGTCAATATCGGTATTTTTTCTTTTAACCATCTTGATGGCTTCCGATTGTTCGATTGCCTTGATATGAAAAGAGATATTGATGTTATCGTCTATATCCAAAAACTCTGCAAGCATACGGTCGGAAAGCTCACTTGCAAGGATTTGAAAATGACTTGCCGCTCCGATAAACTTTCCAAACTTAAAATACCTTGACGGTGTAAAGTTAAATTCATCAGGCACAATATATGTCTTGGTACTTTCCTTTTTCTTTAAGTCTTTATATGAAAATTCAAAGGTCTTATTCGGATTTAAAACATCATGAAGTATCTTTAGTCTTTCCTCTCCGTTCAAGCTTTCTGCTCTTACTCCCATACTTTTAAGACTTGATAATATATCTATCTCCAGTCTTTCAAGTTTTGATGTTGCCTGCTCTAAATTATCCGCTTCCACCGTAAAGGTTACATACTTTGATTTTTTCAGTCCGTTATTTCCCTTTACAATCTGACTCTTGAGCATTTCTCGAAACTCAAGGCGTATATCGTCAAACCCGTCCTTTTTATCCGGTATTTGAATGGCTGATTTCATTTCTTCGTTTCTACCAAGCTGATTGATATATGAAAATTCGATGCTGATACTTGGATCAAAAGAATTAAGAAAGTTTGCAAACTGATTAAAAATCAAATCCCTATCTTCTTCTAAGGCAAGCTGATAGTTTATATCCTCAAAAGCGATACTCTTATTAAAATGCTTTTCATCAATCTGACATATCCCACTTTTTAAAAGTCTAAGGTAGGGAATGGTATCTTCAACTGTGTATCTTTTCGGCTCTTTCCTAAAGATAAGGTCAAGTAATCCGCCCCTATCTTTTTTAGACTTCCCCTTATTTTGCTTTAAGTCCTGTTTTTGACTTCTTAACTTCTTTTGGTTTTGTTCTAACTTTAGCTGCTGAATCTTTCTTTTGTCTTTCAAGGTAAACCTCCTTTCTCACTCTTTTTTGTGGCTGATAAAATTTATGAAGGTAAATATACTTAAAGTATTTCTCAAAGCTAAGTCCGTCCTTTTCAAAAAGAGTGATGAAAAATATGGGAAGTGTGGACACAATGAGAAAGATAACTGCTATATCATTTGGAACTACCTTTCGCATAAATAAATAGATTGGTATTCCAATCAGTCCTGCAATCGTAAAACCGATAAGCTGTCTTTTCGTCAGGTTGAATGCTACCTTTGTTTTTACCTTCTTTAAGTCTTTTGGGATAGGTACATACGCCATAACTTACCTCCCATCTTCTTTACCCTTTGAAAGCTCCTCTATATGCTCATATACGGAGCCGATTTCTTCCTGAATACTTGCAATCTGTTCATTTGTACTTCTGTTATATCTTTCCTGCATTAGACAAAAATCATTGTGGCAGCGACCGATGGCTTTTGTTCTTTCTTCCAAATCCTCCACTTTGCTGTGAAGCCTGATTCTATCCATTACTGCCAAAATACCTGTTCCAACTGCTACTGCTATCAATACTGTTTTTCTTTTGTTCATCATATATTTCCTTTCTTTTAGTGTGCATTTAATACGCTTTTGGCCAGTGTTCCGCTCTTTAGCATCATTAACCCCAGCAAAACCGCATATCCAAGTATCGTAAAGGTACTTGTGTGTATATCTGTTATCTGTATTGTCTTAACTAATACTGCGTATATTCCAAGACAAACCATTAAAAAGAGTCCTTGTAAGCCTATGGCAAATAAGCCTTTGATATAGTTTGTTCCGATTTGTCCCCACTCTTTGTTTCCCATTGTGGCAAAAGGAATGGCTGAAACGGATGAGTAAACATAAATCTCAAACATTCTGCCGTATACCACAAGCATAATCACAATGGAAATGACCTGTATTGCCACCTTTATGAGCGAGGTTTCAAAGAGTATCATGACAAGCTCTCCAAGACCTTTATCTTTTAAGCCTTCTACCATCGTTACAATCTGATCTCCAGAGATAACGGCAGAGGTGTTAATTACCCCTGCCGCTTTATTTACCATATGCTGTGCCACATCAAAGACTGCCATAGAAAACTGAAAAGCGTGAGACACTAACCATACGGCAATCCACATCTTTATGATGTACTTGAAAAATTCAAAGGTATCCGTATCGTGCATATTGTTCTTTTGCATAACCATATTGATAAGCTCGATACAAAGGACTGCCGTTATGATTAGCCCTGCAATGGGGATAATGACAGAGTCGTTAATGCTTTTGATAAAACTAAAAACCTGTCCGTTCCACCCCATCGGTGTCTTTCCCACATCCGTTGCAATCGCACCAACTTTATCGTTGATGTCAAGAAACATGGACTCTAAGTTTGCTTGGATACCGCCCAGTAGAAGATCTTTGAAAAACTCCTCTATCTTGTCGAATATCCCAAACATTTAATTTCTCCTTTTCTTCTTACTTGAGTACATTTGCAAGAAGCGGAATCAGCTTTAATCCGATAAGGACAATGCCGCCTCCTGCCATAAGCTGCTTAATGCCCTGAGATTTTGCACCCGGATTGTCATTACCATAACCTTCCATCAGGTTAATAACGCCCCATGCTCCAAGTCCTGCACCTACTGCCATAACTAAAATCTTTAATACATTTACTGCCTGTGTAAAAAATTCCATAATTTATTCCTCCTCGTTTTCTTCTTTCTTTTCAATCTTGTTGTATGACTTCACAACAAAGTTTTTGTAAGTCTTTCCGTCTTTTTCACGCTTCTTGAAGTAACCAAAGATATGAATCAAATCGCCCTTTTCAAAGACTTTTGCTTTCTCCGCTTTTTCTCCATAAGCGGCACAGTTGATATATTCCTTGCCTTTCCCATACTTTTTTACAAGCGTAAAGTTTACAACTTCAACAGCTTCTCCCTCTTTGTCAAAACTCGAAAAAGTTGGTTCTGCCAATAAATTGGCATTGATGTTAATCATTTCTTGCTTCATTAAAAATTTCTCCTTTTCTTTTCAATCGAGTAGGGAGGACTTTCTCCTCCCTCTCACACCACGGAGCGTGCCGT
>NZ_JRNB01000097.1 GCF_000758885.1 Peptostreptococcus sp. MV1
TTTATTGTGTATGTTATTATGGTTTGTGCTGCTTGACCTGCTTCTTTGCTTATTTCTTCGTTTATCATGTTTTNTCTCCTTTGTTTGAATTAAAAAAAGGGAAGTATAGGCTTTAATTTTTCTATACTTCCCTTTGNTTGTTTTTATTTTNTTGTTCTTGGTGGTGGAATGCTTTATTTTGANGTTTTTATAGNTTANTTAGGTATTTGTACCTTTTNTTGTTTTTCTNCTCTTATTTTGCTTTTCCACCTTTAGTAGTTTGTGTGTGTTCTTTTGTCTGATAGATAGTTTTTCATGTTGGAATATATNATCTGNANTTCNTCATTGTTCATNGNTTTTATTTCTTCTGTGCTTTTNTANGTTTTNTATGTTCCATCTTGATCTGCTTTTATGAGTTCATCTATTAGCTCTTGCCTTTTATTCATCTNTATTACCTCCTAGATCTGCCTTTATTTTCTTGGTCATATTATAGCTTGGATAAGATATTTTTACCAGGTCTTATCTTTCTTGATTTTTGTAATAGTCTTTAGTCATTTGTCTTTTTTTATTAAAGCTATCACTATCTTGCTTATATTCTTTTATCTTTTCTATGATACTTTCTTTTTCTCCTCTCTTGATTGCCTTGTCAATTTCAATACTTAGGTCTATGCCATAATCGTCATTGACTGTCTTGACTGCATACTTGATATGGTTGATACTTTCGTACTCTTCTTTGATTGATTGTGATTGTCTGTTGAGTCTCGATATTTCATCTTCAAGGGTTTGGATTTCTTTTTTCCAGTCTTTAGACTTAATCGCCGATGAGCCTGTTATCTTTTCAAGAATTGCCCTTGCTCTTTTATATTTATCTATCTCATCTTTATGGGAATTGTAAAAGCTGTCTTTGAATAGGGATTTACTGTTCCATTCCTCAAAGACTTTTTTGTTATCCTTGATGATGTCCGCATAGGCAAAGCATTTATTTAAGTTTTCTATTCTTGTGGTTTTCGCCTTAATGTCTTGACTAATCTTCTTATTTTGGGATTGTAATGTGCTTATCTTTTCTTGTAAGTCGGCTATGGTTTTAAGATTGTTGTCTTTCAGATATATTCTTGCTTTGGAAAATCGTCTTAGGTCTGCACCTATCTTTTTGTTGCTTGCATAGGGATTTAACTTTCTTGCTTTTTCTCCCTGTAAGTCATAATAAATACTGATGCACTCATAGAGATTAAAGAGTTCCGCCTTGTTCTCATATTCTTCTTTTTTCTCCTGTTTGTATTCATCATATTTTACTTGCAGACTTCCAAGTAACGAGCCTATCCAAGACGTAAGTTTGGATAGCTCCTCTTTTAATTTTCTAAATTCTAAATTCAAGGCTATGATTTTTCTGTTTTGGTTTCCTCTCTCTGTCTGTATGCCTTTTTTCTCCATCTGATAACTGCTTGTGCCTAAATGAATTTGCGGGAGTTCTTCTCTGCCTTGTTCTTTAAAGGTGCGTGGATCTATCCTTTTATTTATGTTGTTTCTTGCCAAGTATTCGTTTGCTTTCTTTGAAAAGTTTTCTCTCCACTCTTTTACTTTGTCAGGTTCATTCCAATCGTTCAAATTTACTTTTCTTGATTTATAGTTTCCACTTTTCAGTTTTATCTTTTCTCCGTTTTCATCAAGGATATATTCTTTTCTGCATTTCGGTTTCCAATTCCCTTTTTCGTCTATTTCTCTAAGGGTAAGTAGGATATGGGCGTGTGGTTGTTCTTCATGATCGCTTGCCATAGGATTATGAATATTACAGTCTGCTATCATACCTTTAGAAGTAAAGTTTTCTTCTATAAATTCGCTGATTAACTTTATTCTGTCCTGTTCATTTAATTCTCTTGGAAGTGTAAAGAGCAGATTTCTTGCAAGTTGTGAATTTTTACTTTTTTCGATTTTCTCAACTTCATTCCATAGGTATTCTCTGTTTGAAAACTCTTTCGGGATATGTTCCGGCAGAAATATTTTTGAGAATACAAGGTCTTCTTTTTTAGAATAGTCATGTGTTTTTCCATAGTATTCATCTTGTAATTTATCTCTTGCATTGTATGCAGCTTTTGCAATCACGCTATGCCCTTTTGACCTTG
>NZ_JRNB01000098.1 GCF_000758885.1 Peptostreptococcus sp. MV1
AAAAATATATTAAAAAAATAACAGAAAGGATAGGCATATGGATAATTCGTATAAATTTTTCTCTAATAGGGATTGTAAATATTTTCCATGTCACAAGACAAGTAGACCAGAGGATTTTAACTGTCTATTTTGTTATTGTCCACTATATACATTGGGTGACAAGTGTGGCGGCAATTTTAAATATAGGGAGAATGGAATAAAGGATTGCACAGATTGCAGTCTACCTCATAAGGTGGAATCATATGAGTATATAATAGGAAAATTTAGCCAGTTGGCCGAATTAGCAAAGAAGTCTGCATATTAGAGAGCAGTAAGAAGATAGGGCCAAGAAATATTGGTATATATATGTTTGTTGAAAAGATAATAGGAGAAAGTTGAGGATAATTTACTGCTTATAGAAATACAGAAAGAATTATCTACTAAATATAGAAAAGTAAATTATTTAATGTTACAATATATTGTGAAAAGAGTATGAGTAATATTACTATTATGAATATATGTTAATGATGGATGGGGCTGGTTATATTGAGTGATAGTGCTTTTTGGGCAAAGAAAAAAGAAAGCAATGGACGGTTTTTATGGCTACCTCTGATACAACATCTAGAAGATACAGGAGGAGTATCAGTTCTACTGTGGGAACATTGGTTGAGCGATGGTCAAAGACGTTTTATAAAAGATTCTCTTAGCATTAAAAGCGAAGATGTTGCAAGGAGTTTAGTTAAATTTATAGGCATGGTGCATGATATAGGAAAGGCGACACCCGTTTTTCAAACCATGAAAGGATATTCTAATTCAGGAGAATTAGATTTGTTGTTGTTAGAAAAATTAGAAAGAGCTGGATTTAGAGATATAACCAATTTGATTTTGGCGTCACCAAAAAGTTCTAGACATGAAATCACAGGAGAATATTTGCTAAGTTTATTTGGAGTTGAAAATGATATAGGATCAATTATAGGTGGTCATCATGGGAAAACGATTGATAGTGAATCGACTTATAAAAAGCAAGCTTCCTATGAAGCCAATTTATACCAAGATGAAGATGAGGGGAACTCGACTAGAAATCTTTGGATAAGAAGTCAAAAACAGATTTTTGAGTATGCGCTAAAATCATGTGGATATAAAAGTGTAGAGGAACTACCGAAAATTGAGCAACCAGCACAGATACTGTTATTGGGACTACTAATAATGGCGGACTGGATTACAAGTAACGAAGAGTATTTTCCATTAATCGATATTTTTGAAGATTCTGTTTTAGATAAAGATAAAAGAATATTTAATGGTTTTCTAAGTTGGAAAGGGTCTGATATCTGGTGTCCGCAAAGAATTAGAAACTATGTAGACTTGTATAAAAATAGATTTGGATTTGAGACGGTAGCGCTTTTGTCCAAACTCGATGTCGATAAGCATATAAATATTGAAATTGAGCTGGATGAGCTTGATTTGACAAGTGCTGAAAGTAAGGCAACATATGCTCAAATCAAAGAATATGTTTGGAATAAATTTGAATTAAAAGTTCCGACATTATATATTGCACAGATAAAAAGGAAATGTGGAATAGAATTACGAGAACATTACAACAAGTCTAAAAAGGAGAAACAAATTATTCCACAATGCACACCGGAAAAAGAGGAAGCAATAATGGATGCCTTAAGGTATTTCAAAATGGTTGAATAGAAAGGGAAGATATTTTATGAGATGGATAATAAAAATAATCTTGGTTGATTGTATAATCAATTTGTACAACTGAATAAAAAAATGATTCATTGC
>NZ_JRNB01000099.1 GCF_000758885.1 Peptostreptococcus sp. MV1
TCAGGATACCTTTTTACATTTCCTCTTATCCTTTGCACATTATCAAAGGTTTCTTGGTCTATGATTGGCTCGTGTGTATTTTCAAAAATAAGCCAGTTATCCTCGGATACATATTTGCTTTTCTTGTCCTTGAAGTGCTTTCTTGTTTTGAAATTGACTGTATGCCCCAAGTATTCCTGTTTCTTTAAAATGCTTGCTATTGTTGAGCTGCACCAACGATAGGGATGTTCAAAGTTTTTGCTTTGATGTAATCCATATCCCATTTTTTGCTGATGATAAGCGGGTATATCTATCTTGTCCGCTTCNANTATCTTTGCTATTTTGTATGGTCCTGCTCCGTCCATTGTAAGATTAAATATTCGTCTTACTATCTCGGCTGCTTTTTCATCTACAATCCATTTGTTTTTATCTTTTTCATCTTTGATATAGCCATAAGGCGGTGTGCTTGCAGTATGTTTCCCACTTTCGCCTTTTGACCTGAAAGTCGATTGTATTTTTCTTGATGTATCTCTTGCATACCATTCATTCATGATATTTCTAAAGGGAGTAAAATCATCTTCTCTGTAAAAACTATCTACATTATCATTGATAGCGATTAGTCTTACGCCCTTTTGTCTTAGTATCTCCATACATTGACCAACTTTGAGATAATCTCTGCCAAGTCTGCTCATATCTTTTACAATGATACAACCAATATTTCCTTGATTGACTCCGTTCATCATTGCCATAAATCCCGGTCTGTCAAACTGTGTTCCGCTGATTCCGTCATCTGTAAAGTGAATGATGTTTGACAAATTATTTTTGCTTGCGTATTCTTCTAATATTTTTTTCTGATTGATGATAGAGTTACTCTCTCCTTGCAGTTCATCATCACGACTTAATCTCTCATAGAGTGCTGTTATCTTTTCAAAATTCCTCATTTTTACCCCCTTTCTCTTAATTTTTCAATAAAAAAAGAATTAAGAAGTACATATTTCACTAAAATAGTGATTAAGTGTTCTCCTTAATTCTATTACTCCAGCAGCCAATTTGTACTTTTTATATTGCTTCACCGCAAAGTGTGTCGGTTCTTTCTTTTCCAATGCTTCAAAGAGTCTATCAATCGGATTCATATAGGTTTCATCATCTTCTCTTACCTCTGAAGCGTCTATCATATCAAGTAGTGTTGCAAAGTTCTTTTCTTCTCTTGGCGCTTCATACCAGATATATCCGATAAGTGCCGTATAGTAGAGTTTCTCAGCTTTCACCCAAAAGTCCTCACCTGCTTTTTCTCCCTCGCCCTTCGTGTTTGCGATGATTGTCTGAACGAGTTTTAAAATATCTTTCTCAGAACGGATATATGCGAATGGATTGTACTTCATAGACTTTTTGAAGTTTATGGTATTTAGAATTTTAATCTCATATCCATTATCTTCAAGCATCTTTCCACACTCAAGAACTATTGTTCCTTTTGGGAAGATTTGTCAAGGACATAAACAAAATTTCTTTGACAAATTTATATCTTCTCTGTTTCTCTCTTGATTAGCTTTAGTATTTTATCCTTGTATGTTTCGCCTGTATCTTGCTTAAAATGTAGGTTTACAGTATATTTTGTCTTCCCAATATCCATTATTAACTGTTTATGTGGTGGTGCTTTTATTTCTCTTTTTTCTTCCTCCATAAATCCTCCTTTCCGATTTTAGACAAAGAAAAAACAGTAAACCTTTTTTTGATTTACTGTTTCGTAAGTTGATATGTTATAGATTGTATTTAGTTGCTTGAGTTAAACAAACTCAATTTTATTTATAGCCATCTTCATCATATCATCGCCTATCTTTGCAAGTAAACGATGAGAGAAACGAATATTGGGACTTTTCATATCATAGTAGCCCAACATATAGCCCTTTGAGGTAATTTTTATTTTCTCCGACCAATTAAGATCTTGTATCGGATTGTTTGTATAGAATAATCCTTCTACATCGCTGATACCCATATTTTTTAGTGTCTTTGACATCATCAGCTTTAAACCGAGCTTACCTACACTATCAAAAATCAAACAACCCCCTACATATCTTTTAGAAAGCTCTAAAACTAAATCTTTCACTTCATTTTTCTTAAAATAATGAAATACCCCTGCCGCAAAGAAAATAACTCCATTTGAACCGTCTACTTCGTTCATCCATGAATAATCTTTTAAATCACAGGCAACATTTTTTTCTCTTTCATAATTTGAAATAAGCTGATTACGAACTTCTATAACATCGGAGAAATCTACATTGACTACCTTACAACTTCCATTATCACAAGCTTTTCCTGTTTCGTCTAAGCCGCAGCCAAGATTTACAACAGTTGCCTTTGGATAAGTCTTTAGATATTCTTTGATTTCCCACATAATATCTAACTGACGCATTGCTGCTTCAAGTGATCCAAACTCATATAAAAACGAATTATTTTTTCTCTCTAATTCTGAAAAATCATAATCCAAACTATCGCATAAATTCTTTGCGAAAATGTCTGTATAAAGTTCAGGAAATTTTTCAGAACACATTTTTCTACCATATAGTGGCACAAGCAATGTTTCCTGAACAGTATTCTTTTCTATCTTTACTTTTTGTATTTCAATGCACCTCCTTAAGTTAATTTGAATTTTGTTTCACTCTATATTTATAATATTATACCATTTTTCAGCTCAGTTTTATAGACCTAACTCATTCTTCTTGACCTGTGTTAGTTCTCTGTTTCCTTGTAGTAATTTCTCTATGCAGCTCCTAACACTCTCGGCTTGTTCAACATCTTTTCGCATATCTAAGATTTGAGAATATAGGCTATTTTTCTCTTTCTTCAAAGTGGTAACTTCTGATTTCCATTTTGATATAGCTAAGGTCTTGCTTTCTCCTAAATGTTCTTTTAGATATTTTCTTGCACTCTCAAATAAAATAAGTTCTGCGGTATGCTCATTATAAAAATCTTCCTGTTTACTTTTCTTTAATTTGGTATAGGCTTTGGAGGTGTCTTTATGTTTCAAATATTTCTCGGATTGGTCGATAAGCTCTACTTTGTCATTGATTTTCTTTTCGGTATCTTTTATTGCTCTTGTGGTCTTATAATTTTTATCTCTTAATGCTGATATATTTTCTTTCAATTCAGATATTGATGTAATATTTTTATCTTTAAGAAATTGATAGCTTTCAATATATTTTTCTAAGTCTACATTATGGTTATCTGCATTGTTACGGATAAGATTTTCAAAAACGGATAGTAGATTTTCTTTTGGTGGTAGGGTGGATTTTATATTTCCAGTATCTGCTTTTTCTTCTTTGCCTATTCCCCTTATCCAATTTAGTAAGGCTTTTATTCTTCTTGTGATTTCTCTCAAAATCGCATTTTGGTGTTTGATTTCTCGGTTGATATTTCCTCTATCTGTGGCTATGCCTTTCCTCTCCATTTGGGTTGCTGATACTCCTAAATGAATGGTCGGTATTTGTTCTATACCTTGCCTTTGATAAGAACGATGGTCTACTTTTTCCTGTATGCTATTTTCTTTCAAATATTTGTTTGTGATGTCTGCCCATGATTTTCTCCATTCTTCTGCTTTGTCTTGTTCATTCCAATCTACTGTATCTATTTTTTTTGTTTTGTAATTGCCGTTTTTGAGTTTTATCTTTTCTCCATTTTCATCAAGGATATATTCCTTTTTTGATTTTGCTCCCCATGTTGTATCTTCTTCTAACGGTCGCATTGTTAGTAGGATATGTGCGTGTGGGTTTCCGTCATTTTTATCGTGTAAGGCAATGTCGGCACACATACCAACATTTACAAAATTATCTTTTACATACTCCCTGACAAGTTCAATCTGTTTTTCTCGATTTAGCTCTTTAGGTAAAGCAATTTCTATTTCTCTTGCAAGTTGTGAGTTTTTACTTTTTTCTATTTTCTCGACACTGTTCCATAAGACAGAACGGTTTGAAAATTCCTGTGGTGCATTTTGTGGTAGTAGGATTTCTGTATGTGCGATTCCGCTCTTTCTTGTAAAGTCATGGACTATGCCGTCATACTCATTTTTTATCGTTTCGCCACTACGATAGGCGGAAGCTGCTACTGCACTTTTGCCTTTGCCTCTTGAGATAATTTTGATACTAAGATGATAGATTGCCATAAGTAAAACCTCCTCTCTTTTTCTGATATGGATATGGTGGCGATGATAAAGACTTACTAAAAAAAATCGGATTGCTTTTTATCCGATTTCTTTTGGGAAGTACACAAGGGGTAGGAAATTTATTTCCGTAGGGGAGTGTAGCTCCCCTGTATCAGCGTTAGCTGATATGCTCTCTGCAAGAGCCTTCGGAGAACGCACACACCCTTTAGGGTGTATAAGTGCGCCCTTGTCAACAAGGGACTATTTCTCTATCTCTGTTTCTTCCTCTTGTATTTCTGTAATTTTGTTTTCGCTTTGTTCTCGCTTCTCTATGATTTTTAAGATTTTTTGATTGATTGCTTCTTTGATAGTTGAAAATGAGATTAGTTGATAGAATTCATCTTTTGTAAAATCCTTGCTTTCGGTAAAGATACTTTCAAAGACTGCTCCTTTTTCATAAAGCCTTTTATCTCTCTTTTTTCTTTCTTCCTGTTTCTGCTGACTGATGAGCTTTTTTCTTTTGTTTTGTAACTGCTTAATTTCTTCTTCTGCCATTAAAATTTTTTCATCTATATTTTTCATTTTCTGTTTTCCTTTCTTCGTAATTTTGAGCAAAGAAAAAACAGTAAACCATTCTTTTTGTTTACTGTTTCGTAAGTTGATATATTATTACTTGTATTTAATTATTTTACTTCGACAAACTGAGATTTATAGTACTATCTTCTTCCATTTTCTGATTTTTGTTCTAAAAGATCCAAAAGGTGCAACCGTATTTACATGAATAAACTTATATACCTCCCATACTGCTATTTTAGTTGCTTCATCAGCCCATTTTTTCATATGCGGTTTAAACAATTCTTCCTCACTTAACGAATCAATCATTGCATAGATAGAATTAATATTTTCATTTAATTTGGATTTCAACTCTTGTAAGGATAAATGAGCGTAAGTATCCGTAAACCACTGATATAATTCACCAAGTTGATTCCATTTAAATTCGTCCGATGGTGTCTTTACTTTAAGTCCCTTTCTTTCATCTTTCTCCCATTTAAGAAGTAAGGTTGTCCATCCCACTTGATAAGCAAGGTTTTCTGCGGGAGTTCTATCAACTTCATCAACTCTCTTATCTTTTAAGGTTTCTGGTATATTATCAAATTCTGAAATATATTTTTTAAATGTTTTATTTATTTCAGTCTTGAGTTCTTCTTTATTTTCGTATGTTCGCAAAAAATCACCTCCACAACTTCTTATTTTTCTCTCTGAATAATTAATAATATTATACCATTTTTAAGCCAGTTTTTCTATCTCCTCTTTCTGTGGCACTTGACAGTTGCCTATAAAGTTAAAATACACATCAACTTGCTGTTTTCTGTCTTTGCCTTTTCTTCCCCCTGTCGCTTCATGAACTACTACTTTTTCTATATACTCATTTATCATTGGTACTGTCAGTTCTTCAATATCGGTATATTTCTCTATCATTTTTAGGAATTTATCGGTTTCAACTTTTCTCTGATGATAGCTTTCTATTTCCTCTTCAAAATACTGTATTTGCTTTTCTAAGTCTTGTTGCTCTGTATCATAGATATTAAATAATCTATCAAAGTGTTTTACAGGAATTTTTCCAAGTGCGTGGTCTTCATACAGCTTTGTAATTAGTGTTGTTAATTCTGCATTTCTTGATGACAGTTTTTCTAACTTTTCTTTATCTCCTTGATACTTTTCTTCTCTTTTTTCGTCGGATAACTTGTTCATCACTTTTAGAAATTCTTGCTTTTCTTCTTTTGCAAAGTCTGTGATTTCTTTGATTGATTTTAAGAGAATTTCATTCACTGTTTTTACTTTGATGTAGTGCATACTGCAAGTGCCTTTTCTGTGTCTATAATGTTGACATACAAAAGAGTAATCACTATCATATTTCTTTTCTTTGTGTTCTGCCGGCTCTCTGTAACTTAACTTTCCTCCACAATCTGAACAGATTAAAAGTCCTGTAAAGGGGTGTGATGTTGTTCCATACTTTGGACTTCTTCTCACTGTTTTTCTTAACCTTTGTGCGTTATTCCATGTTTCTTCATCAATGATTGCTTCATGGGTGTTTTTGAAGATAATGAGTTCATCTTCTTTCGCCTTTCTTCGTTTTTTGGTTTTGTAATCAAGGCATATTGTTTTACCAAGTACGGTGTGTCCCATATATTCTTGCTTTTCTAAGATATAGCCTACTGTGGTCGGTGTCCAAAAATACGGGTCTTCTATTCCTCTTTTCTTGGAGCTATGATTATTTTCGGGATAATGTATTTCTGCATAGGCTGATGGGATAAGGACTTTATCTTTGGTTAGTATATCTGCTATCTGTGTTACTCCATATCCCTCTATTACAAGTCTGTAAATGCGTTTTACGACCTTTGAACTCTCTTTATCGACAAGTAGCTCCTGTTTGTTCTTAGGGTTTCTATAATAGCCGTATGGTACGCTTGGTGATACTCTTTTACCCTCTTCCATTCTTGCTCTGAAGATGGATTGTATTTTTCTTGATGTATCTCTTGCATACCATTCGTTCATGATATTTAGAAATGGGGTAAAGTCGCTTTCTGCTTGTTTCTCACTATCTATTCCGTTAT
>NZ_JRNB01000100.1 GCF_000758885.1 Peptostreptococcus sp. MV1
TCAGGATACCTTTTTACATTTCCTCTTATCCTTTGCACATTATCAAAGGTTTCTTGGTCTATGATGGCTTCGTGAGTATTTTCAAAGATGAGCCAATTATCTTCGGATACATATTTACTTTTCTTATCCTTGAAATGCTTTCTTGTTTTAAAGTTAACTGTATGTCCTAAGTATTCTTTTTTCTTTAAGACACTTGCAATTGTGGAACTACACCAACGATAAGGATATTCAAAGTTTTTGCTTTGATGTAATCCATATCCCAATTTTTTCTGATGATAAGCGGGTATATCTATCTTATCCGCTTCNANTATCTTTGCTATTTTGTATGGTCCTGCTCCGTCCATTGTAAGATTAAATATTCGTCTTACTATCTCGGCTGCTTTTTCATCTACAACCCACTTATCTTTGTCTTTTTCATCTTTGATGTAGCCATAAGGTGGAGTGCTTGCCGTATGCTTTCCGCTTTCTCCTTTTGATCTAAATGTAGATTGTATTTTTCTTGAAGTATCTCTTGCATACCATTCATTCATAATATTTCTAAAAGGGGTAAAATCATCTTCTCTGTAAAAGCTGTCTACATTGTCATTGATAGCAATCAGTCTTACGCCCTTTTGTCTTAATATCTCCATACATTGACCGACTTTGAGATAATCTCTGCCGAGTCTACTCATATCCTTTACGATGATACAACCGATATTTCCAGTATTTACTCCATTCATCATTTCCATAAAGCCTGGTCTGTCAAACTGTGTTCCGCTTATTCCGTCATCTGTAAAATGGATGATGTTGGTTAAATTATTCTTACTTGCATATTCTTCAAGGATTTTCTTTTGATTAACGATTGAGTTACTCTCTCCTTCAAGTTCATCATCTCGACTTAATCTCTCATAGAGTGCTGTTATCTTTTCAACATTCCTCACTTTTTCCTCCTTCCTCTTAATTTCTTAAATAAAAAAGAATTAAGAAGTACAT
>NZ_JRNB01000101.1 GCF_000758885.1 Peptostreptococcus sp. MV1
ATAACGGAATAGATAGTGAGAAACAAGCAGAAAGCGACTTTACCCCATTTCTAAATATCATGAACGAATGGTATGCAAGAGATACATCAAGAAAAATACAATCCATCTTCAGAGCAAGAATGGAAGAGGGTAAAAGAGTATCACCAAGCGTACCATACGGCTATTATAGAAACCCTAAGAACAAACAGGAGCTACTTGTCGATAAAGAGAGTTCAAAGGTCGTAAAACGCATTTACAGACTTGTAATAGAGGGATATGGAGTAACACAGATAGCAGATATACTAACCAAAGATAAAGTCCTTATCCCATCAGCCTATGCAGAAATACATTATCCCGAAAATAATCATAGCTCCAAGAAAAGAGGAATAGAAGACCCGTATTTTTGGACACCGACCACAGTAGGCTATATCTTAGAAAAGCAAGAATATATGGGACACACCGTACTTGGTAAAACAATATGCCTTGATTACAAAACCAAAAAACGAAGAAAGGCGAAAGAAGATGAACTCATTATCTTCAAAAACACCCATGAAGCAATCATTGATGAAGAAACATGGAATAACGCACAAAGGTTAAGAAAAACAGTGAGAAGAAGTCCAAAGTATGGAACAACATCACACCCCTTTACAGGACTTTTAATCTGTTCAGATTGTGGAGGAAAGTTAAGTTACAGAGAGCCGGCAGAACACAAAGAAAAGAAATATGATAGTGATTACTCTTTTGTATGTCAACATTATAGACACAGAAAAGGCACTTGCAGTATGCACTACATCAAAGTAAAAACAGTGAATGAAATTCTCTTAAAATCAATCAAAGAAATCACAGACTTTGCAAAAGAAGAAAAGCAAGAATTTCTAAAAGTGATGAACAAGTTATCCGACGAAAAAAGAGAAGAAAAGTATCAAGGAGATAAAGAAAAGTTAGAAAAACTGTCATCAAGAAATGCAGAATTAACAACACTAATTACAAAGCTGTATGAAGACCACGCACTTGGAAAAATTCCTGTAAAACACTTTGATAGATTATTTAATATCTATGATACAGAGCAACAAGACTTAGAAAAGCAAATACAGTATTTTGAAGAGGAAATAGAAAGCTATCATCAGAGAAAAGTTGAAACCGATAAATTCCTAAAAATGATAGAGAAATATACCGATATTGAAGAACTGACAGTACCAATGATAAATGAGTATATAGAAAAAGTAGTAGTTCATGAAGCGACAGGGGGAAGAAAAGGCAAAGACAGAAAACAGCAAGTTGATGTGTATTTTAACTTTATAGGCAACTGTCAAGTGCCACAGAAAGAGGAGATAGAAAAACTGGCTTAAAAATGGTATAATATTATTAATTATTCAGAGAGAAAAATAAGAAGTTGTGGAGGTGATTTTTTGCGAACATACGAAAATAAAGAAGAACTCAAGACTGAAATAAATAAAACATTTAAAAAATATATTTCAGAATTTGATAATATACCAGAAACCTTAAAAGATAAGAGAGTTGATGAAGTTGATAGAACTCCCGCAGAAAACCTTGCTTATCAAGTGGGATGGACAACCTTACTTCTTAAATGGGAGAAAGATGAAAGAAAGGGACTTAAAGTAAAGACACCATCGGACGAATTTAAATGGAATCAACTTGGTGAATTATATCAGTGGTTTACGGATACTTACGCTCATTTATCCTTACAAGAGTTGAAATCCAAATTAAATGAAAATATTAATTCTATCTATGCAATGATTGATTCGTTAAGTGAGGAAGAATTGTTTAAACCGCATATGAAAAAATGGGCTGATGAAGCAACTAAAATAGCAGTATGGGAGGTATATAAGTTTATTCATGTAAATACGGTTGCACCTTTTGGATCTTTTAGAACAAAAATCAGAAAATGGAAGAAGATAGTACTATAAATCTCAGTTTGTCGAAGTAAAATAATTAAATACAAGTAATAATATATCAACTTACGAAACAGTAAACAAAAAGAATGGTTTACTGTTTTTTCTTTGCTCAAAATTACGAAGAAAGGAAAACAGAAAATGAAAAATATAGATGAAAAAATTTTAATGGCAGAAGAAGAAATTAAGCAGTTACAAAACAAAAGAAAAAAGCTCATCAGTCAGCAGAAACAGGAAGAAAGAAAAAAGAGAGATAAAAGGCTTTATGAAAAAGGAGCAGTCTTTGAAAGTATCTTTACCGAAAGCAAGGATTTTACAAAAGATGAATTCTATCAACTAATCTCATTTTCAACTATCAAAGAAGCAATCAATCAAAAAATCTTAAAAATCATAGAGAAGCGAGAACAAAGCGAAAACAAAATTACAGAAATACAAGAGGAAGAAACAGAGATAGAGAAATAGTCCCTTGTTGACAAGGGCGCACTTATACACCCTAAAGGGTGTGTGCGTTCTCCGAAGGCTCTTGCAGAGAGCATATCAGCTAACGCTGATACAGGGGAGCTACACTCCCCTACGGAAATAAATTTCCTACCCCTTGTGTACTTCCCAAAAGAAATCGGATAAAAAGCAATCCGATTTTTTTTAGTAAGTCTTTATCATCGCCACCATATCCATATCAGAAAAAGAGAGGAGGTTTTACTTATGGCAATCTATCATCTTAGTATCAAAATTATCTCAAGAGGCAAAGGCAAAAGTGCAGTAGCAGCTTCCGCCTATCGTAGTGGCGAAACGATAAAAAATGAGTATGACGGCATAGTCCATGACTTTACAAGAAAGAGCGGAATCGCACATACAGAAATCCTACTACCACAAAATGCACCACAGGAATTTTCAAACCGTTCTGTCTTATGGAACAGTGTCGAGAAAATAGAAAAAAGTAAAAACTCACAACTTGCAAGAGAAATAGAAATTGCTTTACCTAAAGAGCTAAATCGAGAAAAACAGATTGAACTTGTCAGGGAGTATGTAAAAGATAATTTTGTAAATGTTGGTATGTGTGCCGACATTGCCTTACACGATAAAAATGACGGAAACCCACACGCACATATCCTACTAACAATGCGACCGTTAGAAGAAGATACAACATGGGGAGCAAAATCAAAAAAGGAATATATCCTTGATGAAAATGGAGAAAAGATAAAACTCAAAAACGGCAATTACAAAACAAAAAAAATAGATACAGTAGATTGGAATGAACAAGACAAAGCAGAAGAATGGAGAAAATCATGGGCAGACATCACAAACAAATATTTGAAAGAAAATAGCATACAGGAAAAAGTAGACCATCGTTCTTATCAAAGGCAAGGTATAGAACAAATACCGACCATTCATTTAGGAGTATCAGCAACCCAAATGGAGAGGAAAGGCATAGCCACAGATAGAGGAAATATCAACCGAGAAATCAAACACCAAAATGCGATTTTGAGAGAAATCACAAGAAGAATAAAAGCCTTACTAAATTGGATAAGGGGAATAGGCAAAGAAGAAAAAGCAGATACTGGAAATATAAAATCCACCCTACCACCAAAAGAAAATCTACTATCCGTTTTTGAAAATCTTATCCGTAACAATGCAGATAACCATAATGTAGACTTAGAAAAATATATTGAAAGCTATCAATTTCTTAAAGATAAAAATATTACATCAATATCTGAATTGAAAGAAAATATATCAGCATTAAGAGATAAAAATTATAAGACCACAAGAGCAATAAAAGATACCGAAAAGAAAATCAATGACAAAGTAGAGCTTATCGACCAATCCGAGAAATATTTGAAACATAAAGACACCTCCAAAGCCTATACCAAATTAAAGAAAAGTAAACAGGAAGATTTTTATAATGAGCATACCGCAGAACTTATTTTATTTGAGAGTGCAAGAAAATATCTAAAAGAACATTTAGGAGAAAGCAAGACCTTAGCTATATCAAAATGGAAATCAGAAGTTACCACTTTGAAGAAAGAGAAAAATAGCCTATATTCTCAAATCTTAGATATGCGAAAAGATGTTGAACAAGCCGAGAGTGTTAGGAGCTGCATAGAGAAATTACTACAAGGAAACAGAGAACTAACACAGGTCAAGAAGAATGAGTTAGGTCTATAAAACTGAGCTGAAAAATGGTATAATATTATAAATATAGAGTGAAACAAAATTCAAATTAACTTAAGGAGGTGCATTGAAATACAAAAAGTAAAGATAGAAAAGAATACTGTTCAGGAAACATTGCTTGTGCCACTATATGGTAGAAAAATGTGTTCTGAAAAATTTCCTGAACTTTATACAGACATTTTCGCAAAGAATTTATGCGATAGTTTGGATTATGATTTTTCAGAATTAGAGAGAAAAAATAATTCGTTTTTATATGAGTTTGGATCACTTGAAGCAGCAATGCGTCAGTTAGATATTATGTGGGAAATCAAAGAATATCTAAAGACTTATCCAAAGGCAACTGTTGTAAATCTTGGCTGCGGCTTAGACGAAACAGGAAAAGCTTGTGATAATGGAAGTTGTAAGGTAGTCAATGTAGATTTCTCCGATGTTATAGAAGTTCGTAATCAGCTTATTTCAAATTATGAAAGAGAAAAAAATGTTGCCTGTGATTTAAAAGATTATTCATGGATGAACGAAGTAGACGGTTCAAATGGAGTTATTTTCTTTGCGGCAGGGGTATTTCATTATTTTAAGAAAAATGAAGTGAAAGATTTAGTTTTAGAGCTTTCTAAAAGATATGTAGGGGGTTGTTTGATTTTTGATAGTGTAGGTAAGCTCGGTTTAAAGCTGATGATGTCAAAGACACTAAAAAATATGGGTATCAGCGATGTAGAAGGATTATTCTATACAAACAATCCGATACAAGATCTTAATTGGTCGGAGAAAATAAAAATTACCTCAAAGGGCTATATGTTGGGCTACTATGATATGAAAAGTCCCAATATTCGTTTCTCTCATCGTTTACTTGCAAAGATAGGCGATGATATGATGAAGATGGCTATAAATAAAATTGAGTTTGTTTAACTCAAGCAACTAAATACAATCTATAACATATCAACTTACGAAACAGTAAATCAAAAAAAGGTTTACTGTTTTTTCTTTGTCTAAAATCGGAAAGGAGGATTTATGGAGGAAGAAAAAAGAGAAATAAAAGCACCACCACATAAACAGTTAATAATGGATATTGGGAAGACAAAATATACTGTAAACCTACATTTTAAGCAAGATACAGGCGAAACATACAAGGATAAAATACTAAAGCTAATCAAGAGAGAAACAGAGAAGATATAAATTTGTCAAAGAAATTTTGTTTATGTCCTTGACAAATCTTCCCAAAAGGAACAATAGTCATTGAGTGTGGGAAGATGCTTGAGGATAATGGCTATGAGATAAAAATCTTAAATACCATCAACTTCAAAAAGAGTATGAAGTACAATCCCTTTGCCTATCTCAAAAGTGAAAAAGACATCCTCAAATTAGTGCAGACAATTATTGCAAACACTAAGGGAGAGGGTGAAAAAGCAGGAGAAGATTTTTGGGTGAAAGCCGAAAAGCTCTACTATACAGCTCTTATCGGATATATCTTCTATGAAGCTCCAAGAGAAGAAAAGAACTTTGCGACACTACTTGATATGATAGATGCTTCAGAAGTCAGGGAAGATGATGAAACATACATGAATCCCATTGATAGGCTATTTGAAGCATTGGAAAAGAAAGAGCCTACACACTTTGCAGTTAAGCAATATAAAAAATACAAACTCGCTGCTGGAGTAATAGAATTAAGGAGAACACTTAATCACTGTTTTAGTGAAATATGTACTTCTTAATTCTTTTTTATTTAAGAAATTAAGAGGAAGGAGGAAAAAGTG
>NZ_JRNB01000102.1 GCF_000758885.1 Peptostreptococcus sp. MV1
TTTAAAGACATTATTGTCGTAGGTTTTGCACTATTCGCAATGTTCTTTGGTGCTGGTAACTTAATTTTCCCACCATTTCTAGGTGTAATTTCAGGAANTAANTGGTTTATATCATTTATNGCNTTCTTGTTTGCAGATGGTGGTTTGGCNTTATTAGGAGTTATNGCAGCTACAGGTACACAGGGTGACATGATGGCATTCTTTGGAANAGCTGGAAAGAAGCTGGGTGTTGTAATAGCGTCGCTAACAATCTTGTGTATAGGACCATTTGTTGCTATACCAAGAACAGCAGCTACAACTTATGAAATCGGTATCATACCAAACNTTGGAAAAGGTTTANGTCCGATANTCTTCGCAATTATATTCTTCGTGATAGTTTTAGTATTGACTATTAAGCCTTCAAAGGTTGTAGATATAATCGGAGCATTCTTGACACCAGTACTATTAATCTGTTTGGCAGTATTGATTGTAAAGGGTATAGTAAGTCCTCTAGGTACTCCACTTGACAGAACACTTGTTGACAATGTATTCATAAGTGGTATCAATGATGGTTACCAGACTCTAGATGGTATGGCGGGTGCAGTATTTGCGGGTATCGTTATAGCATCTGTTAAGCAGAAGGGTTATACTGAAAAGAAGGTTCTAGTAAAAGCTACAATTCTTGCAGGTATCGTAGCAGTTGTAGGTTTGGCACTAGTATATGGTGGTTTGTCTTACCTAGGAGCTACAGTATCTCCACAGTTCGACAATACAGTTGAAAGAACTGCCCTAGTTATATCAATCACTCAGGCCATACTTGGAGGACCTGGTAAGATAATACTTGGTGTAGTTGTTGGACTTGCATGCTTGACTACAGCAATCGGTCTTACATCTTCTTGCGGTAACTACTTCAGTGACCTTACAGAAGGCAAGCTTAAGTATGAAGTTATAGTAGTTGTAGTATGCGTATTCTCTGCAATAGTATCTAACTTCGGTGTTGATAAGATAATCAGTGTAGCAGCGCCACTACTATACATGATGTATCCAGCAGTTGTTACTCTAATTCTTCTTGGTCTAATCCACACTAAGATAGACAACAAGAACGTATATGTAGTAGCAGTTTGGGTAGCCCTAATCTTAGGTATCGCTCACGAATTACCATCAGTTCAAGCTTTCTCTGGAATGGCAGGAATAGCAGAAGCATTAAACAAATTACCAGGTTCATCTATAGGATTCTACTGGATTATACCAGTTGTAATCGGTGCTATAGTTGGTAAGTTTGTAGGAGCGAAGAAAGAAGCTTAACAAACTTATAGTTATAAGTTTTGAGTAAAAATTAAAACACAAAAAATAATAAACACAAAGACTAAAATCCCGATTAAAGTTATTTTTAATCGGGATTTTTATATCTGATGATAAGATATGAATCAAGCGAACTTATTCATTAAGAGATCATGAGAAACTTGAAAAGAAGGGGTTCATATATTATAATATTAGTACGAGAATATATCTATGCCTGAGTGGGCAATGTAGTTTTATTTAGGAGAATAGGTGGAGGATTTTATGTCTAAAAATGCAAGTAATAATAAATCAACTAGCAAGAAAAAAAGTAAACCTTATTACATGAAACAGGGATCTAGCGCAAAGAAAGATAATGTTTCTAATAAATCGCCAATGGCAAATAATACTTTTGTTTTGGGTCTTGGTTTTTTAATAATAATATATTCTAGATACTTATCAAATCAAGTTTCCTCTGTATTAGTTAATCTATTTGGTCTAGGCATAATGATGTATGCTATGTATAGGTCTTTGATGGATGACAAGCAAGCAGGGAAAAAGAGGGCAGTGGTCATAGATATTATAATAATGATCATAATATCTATAGCAATTATTTACGGAGCATATTGGTTGGCTAAGATACTTTAAGATACTTGTATAGCTAATTTATAGCTGATTTTTGATATGATTATTACAGGTGGTTTAAAAATTGCCAATTTATTAACTTTAAAAAATATGATATTTTTTCTTGACAAAGTTCAATTAATAATTTATCATAGACACATAACAAAATATCAATCTCTTATCGAGAGTGGCGGAGGGACTGGCCCTATGAAGCCCGGCAACCTGACAGTGTCAAGGTGCTAAATCCAGCGGTGTAAACCGAAAGATGAGTAGTATTTCCAGGTCTGGGTATATTTTACTCAGGCATTTTTTTATTATTTTTTAAAAGTTTTTAGAAAGGAGTTAGTGAATGATTGAAATTAAAGAAGTAAATAAGTTTTATGGTCAAAATCAAGTGTTGACAGATATAAACTTAAATATAAAAGACGGAGAAATATTCGGCATCATTGGACACAGTGGGGCTGGCAAATCAACGGTATTGAGATGTATTAATAGGTTGGAATCTTTTGATTCTGGATCTATAATTGTTAATGGTCAAGATGTAGCGAATTTGGATGATAGGTCTTTGAGAAACATGAGGAAAGATTTGGGAATGATTTTCCAGCACTTTTCACTTTTGGAAAGAAAGACAGTATTTGAAAATGTAGCCCTACCTATGGAGTGTTTTAAATACTCTAAGGAGGAGATAAAATCTAGGGTTGAAGAATTACTTGACCTTGTTGGTATTTTAGATAAAAAGGATGTCAAACCTAGAAGTTTGAGTGGTGGTCAAAAGCAGAGGGTGGCAATTGCTAGGGCCCTTACGATGAACCCATCAGTCCTACTTTGTGATGAAGCGACATCAGCCTTGGACCCAAAGACTACCAAGTCCATCCTAGACTTATTGCAGGAAATCAACCAAAAGTTAGGCATAACTATAGTGATAGTAACCCACCAGATGGAAGTAATAAAGCAGGTATGTACTAGGACGGCCATAATGGATGGGGGCAAGGTTCTAGAGGTTGGAGATACAGAGGAAATATTCCTTAAGAACAATAAGCCTTTGAGAAAATTACTTGGAGAGGAAAATATAGTCTTGCCAAGCGGATGTAACTTGAAGCTACTCTTCACAAATGACAGGTCAAATGATCCGGTAATCACTGGTATGGCTAGGGAGCTTTCTATAGATGTATCAATAATTTATGGTAAGCTTGAAAAATTCAGGGAAAATATACTAGGCTCCCTGATAATAAATGTTCCAAAAGAAAGGTTAGGGGATGTTGAAAAGTATTTGACAGACCACGGTATGAGATGGCAGGAGGTAGAAAATGAGCTTTAGAGATTATATGACAACTTTATTTCCAGCTGCTTTTATGGAAACACTCTATATGATTTTAGTTCCAACTATAATAGCATCTATACTAGGTTTTGTAATTGCAATTATATTGGTGATAACAAAGGAAGATGGCCTAAAACCCAACAAGACAGTCTATAGTGTACTAGGACTAATAGTGAATGTATTCAGGTCATTTCCATTTATAATTTTGATAGTTGCTATTAGCGGATTTACAAGGTTGGTTGTGGGAACGAGCATAGGTAATACAGCAGCTCTAGTGCCAATAACTATAGGTACGGCACCATTTATAGCTAGGTTGATTGAATCATCATTAAATGAAGTTGACAAGGGTTTAATTGAAGCTGCCAAGTCATTTGGGGCTACAAATTCACAGATTATATTCAAGGTCATGGTAAAAGAATCAATACCATCTATAGTATTGGGAGTGACACTTACCATAATATCGGTTCTTGGATATACAGCTATAGCAGGTGCAGTCGGTGCTGGAGGTCTTGGTAATGTGGCCATCGTATATGGCTACCAGCAGTTTGATAAGAATGTAATGATATTTACAGTCATAGCCTTGGTGCTACTGGTACAAATTGTACAAACTTTGGGAGATTTCTTGTATAAGAAATTGAAATAAGAGTCATATTATAGGGAGATTAAATTTATCAACAAAAGCCCAATAGGTGGGGTAAGAGTATAGGAAAATATTAAACATAATATAAGAATTGTAATTTATAGGAGGTAATAAGTATGAAAGCGAAAAAATTATTAACATTAGCTGCAGTGGCAGTATTATCTTTAGGTCTAGTAGCTTGTGGATCAAATAAGGATACAGGAAGTCAGTCATCATCCAGTGACAAGACTATAGTAGTAGGTGCTACACCTAATCCACAAGCTCAGATTTTAAATGAAGTAGTAAAGCCACTTCTTGAAAAAGAAGGTTATAAGTTGGATGTAAAGGTATTTAATGACTATGTCCTACCAAACAAGGGATTGACTGAAAAGTCATTAGATGCAAACTACTACCAGCACATTCCATACTTGGATGAATATAATGCCAAGAATAAGACTGATATAGCATACACAGTTAAGGTTCACTTGGAACCAATGGGTGTATACTCAGAGTCCCTAAAGAAGGTTAGTGACGCCAAGGAAGGTGCAAGAGTTGCGGTTCCAAATGATGCAACTAATGAATCTAGGGCTCTCAAGCTACTTGCAAGACAAGGTTTGATCAAGGTAGCCGACAAGGATCTTTTGACAAAAAATGATATTACTGAAAATCCAAAGAAGATAGAGGTAAAGGAATTATCAGCAGAACAGCTACCTACAGCTTTAAAGGATGTAGATTTGGCAGTTATAAACTCTAACTACGCTCTTCAGGCCAAGTTAAATCCTACAAAGGACGCAATAGCAATTGAATCAACTGATTCTCCATATGCCAATATACTAGCAGTTAACAAGGAAAATAAGGACAGCGAAAAGATAAAGGCTCTTTCAAAGGCACTTACATCACCAGAAGTAAAGAAGTATATTGAAGAAAAGTTTAATGGTGCTATAATAGCTTCTTTCTAGTTGGACCCCATAAGTAGGATTTTTCTGGAGAGGCATAAAACTATTCTTTATGATATAGTATATTAAAGACAAATAAAAGAGTATTAACAAATAAAAAACAAGAGGTTAAAATTGACCTCTTGTTTTTTTCTTTAAAAATGAAATGATGTTTTTAAATATTGAAATAACATCAATAAAATATTCTAGTGATTATGTTCTTCTTCGTATTCAGGATGAGCAGCAAGGTATTCGTGGTATTCCTTTTCGTTGGCCTTGTATTCTTCTAACATCTGCTTGTAGTTAGGAAGGGCTTCTTCGTCTTCAAGTTCAGTTCCATTCCAGTCAGCATACATCATCTGGTCACCGTTTGTAAGTATCATCCTACCTACGTGAGTAGTATCGTCTACCAATTCAAGGAAGTCCATCTGACCTTCAACAACTTCTTCATTCAATTCGATATCATCATCAAGGCAAACAACAACCATTAGTGGTAAAAGAAGGCCCTCCTCATCTTCTGCAGTTACAGTGATGTCTATAGTTCCTTCTACACCCTCTTCATATTCAGATAGTGGAGTATCAATTTCTACCATGTCCTCAGGAACACCTAATTCCTCTACTAAATATTCTACAACTCTATCTTTAACTAATTCTTTTGACATATTTTTCTCCTTTCAAAATTATGCTTAAGACTATAATAAATTACTACTCGACACAAGTATCGCCGAGAAAGTATTTGTAATATCAAGTATATTATAGCATTGGAAGTATTTAAAGTCTACAAGTAATAAGCTTAAAGGTAAAATTAAGCAAATAGAGATATTCTCATAGTACAGATTGAATAGTACAGATTGAAATTGTAATATATACAGGATGAATCAAAATATAAATCTGTGTTGGAGGGATAAAATGAAAATATTAAAGAATAATAAGTTGGGTAAAATTAGTAAAAAACTAACAGCAGTAGCGGCGGCAGTAGTTATGATGTCCGCATTTGCTGGCAATGCTCTAGCTGATTCAGGAGAGGTAGTGACTCTAGGAGCCAATCTAAACGCTAATCAAAAACGAGAAATTTTGAACTATTTTGGAGTAGATGAGTCTAGGACCAATGTAATCTATGTAAATAACCAGCAGGAAAGAAAATACTTGGGTGGTATAGCACCAGAAGCACAGTTAGGTAGGGTGACAATGTCATCATCATATGTAGTTCCTACAGCAAGTGGTGGTATAAATGTAAAAACATCAAATATCACTTGGGTTACTAGCTCTATGATAGCATCAACTCTAGCTACTGCAGGTGTAGAAAATGCCAATGTTGTTGCGGCGGCTCCGTTTCCAGTGAGTGGTACTGGTGCCTTGACAGGTATCACTATGGCATTTGAAAAGTCATCTGGTGAAAGATTGACAGAGGATAAGAAAAAGTTGGCCAACAAGGAGCTAGTAACTACTGGTAACCTTGCCGAGAGTGTGGGTAAGGACAAGGCTGCAGGTATCATCAATGATACAAAAAAAGAGGTAATAAAGGATGATCTTAATTCTGAAAAAGAAATTCAGGAAACTGTGAAGAAGGTGGCAGACAACTACAATGTAAACTTGAATACAGGAGATATAAATGTCATAGTCAATCTTATGAAGGATATAGGCAATCAAAATTACAATTATAAGGACATAAAGGACACCCTAAATAATGTAAGTGCTAACGTAAAGAACAATCTAAGTCAGGCCGGTGAAAAGATTGAGTCTAGCGGCATAATTGACAAGGCATCTTCATGGTTGAAGAACAATAAAGATGCAAGTCAGTTCTTTGATAAATTTGATGACTCAAAACTGTCAAAAGATGCAGTTGTAAGTACTACATCAACAGGATTAGACCAGGCAAAGAAAGTTGCTGGTGAACTAGCAGACCAGGCTCAAAAGTCAGGTATATTTGATAAGATAATAGATTTTATAAACTCATTTTTTAATTAGTTTATAGTATACAAAAAGGACCATCAAAGGCTCATTTAATTATAGGGATTTTAGAAAAACTGATTTAGAGAGTCCTTAGGTGGCAAGAGAAAAGGCTGTGAGTTTAAATGCTCACAGCCTTTTTTTTACGTATGACGGGCATGCCGTCAGTCTGTGGTGAAAGTCCACGTAGGGCGTAGTTGCC
>NZ_JRNB01000103.1 GCF_000758885.1 Peptostreptococcus sp. MV1
TTTAAAGACATTATTGTCGTAGGTTTTGCACTATTCGCAATGTTCTTTGGTGCTGGTAACTTAATTTTCCCACCATTTCTAGGTGTAATTTCAGGAANTAANTGGTTTATATCATTTATNGCNTTCTTGTTTGCAGATGGTGGTTTGGCNTTATTAGGAGTTATNGCAGCTACAGGTACACAGGGTGACATGATGGCATTCTTTGGAANAGCTGGAAAGAAGCTGGGTGTTGTAATAGCGTCGCTAACAATCTTGTGTATAGGACCATTTGTTGCTATACCAAGAACAGCAGCTACAACTTATGAAATCGGTATCATACCAAACNTTGGAAAAGGTTTANGTCCGATANTCTTCGCAATTATATTCTTCGTGATAGTTTTAGTATTGACTATTAAGCCTTCAAAGGTTGTAGATATAATCGGAGCATTCTTGACACCAGTACTATTAATCTGTTTGGCAGTATTGATTGTAAAGGGTATAGTAAGTCCTCTAGGTACTCCACTTGACAGAACACTTGTTGACAATGTATTCATAAGTGGTATCAATGATGGTTACCAGACTCTAGATGGTATGGCGGGTGCAGTATTTGCGGGTATCGTTATAGCATCTGTTAAGCAGAAGGGTTATACTGAAAAGAAGGTTCTAGTAAAAGCTACAATTCTTGCAGGTATCGTAGCAGTTGTAGGTTTGGCACTAGTATATGGTGGTTTGTCTTACCTAGGAGCTACAGTATCTCCACAGTTCGACAATACAGTTGAAAGAACTGCCCTAGTTATATCAATCACTCAGGCCATACTTGGAGGACCTGGTAAGATAATACTTGGTGTAGTTGTTGGACTTGCATGCTTGACTACAGCAATCGGTCTTACATCTTCTTGCGGTAACTACTTCAGTGACCTTACAGAAGGCAAGCTTAAGTATGAAGTTATAGTAGTTGTAGTATGCGTATTCTCTGCAATAGTATCTAACTTCGGTGTTGATAAGATAATCAGTGTAGCAGCGCCACTACTATACATGATGTATCCAGCAGTTGTTACTCTAATTCTTCTTGGTCTAATCCACACTAAGATAGACAACAAGAACGTATATGTAGTAGCAGTTTGGGTAGCCCTAATCTTAGGTATCGCTCACGAATTACCATCAGTTCAAGCTTTCTCTGGAATGGCAGGAATAGCAGAAGCATTAAACAAATTACCAGGTTCATCTATAGGATTCTACTGGATTCTACCAGTAATAATCGGTGCTATAGTTGGTAAGTTTGTAGGAGCAAAGAAAGAAGCTTAATATAAATAAGAGTTGATTAAGTTTGAATATTGGCAAGTGGATTGCTACTTATTAAGCGAAATAAGACATAAACACAAAAAATAAACACAAAAACAAAAGGTTTAATCCCGGTCAACTAGTTTGATCGGGATTCCTTTTTTGATAGAAAATTAATAAGGGATAGTAGAATTTTTTAAGAAAAAATGAAATCGTTAATAAAAAAATTATCAAAGATTTTTCGTGGGGATAAAATAAAAAAGAAAAGAATTTTTTTGCCTAAGACAGGATAAATTTTAATTAATTAGAATTTCCATAAGATAAATTTTTAAAAATTAATTCCGAAAAATATGGACATTAAAGAATAGTTTGACAATACTGAAAACTAAATGTATACTAAAAAAGAACTAATAAATTTTGATTATTTTAAGGAGGAGTTCAAAATGAGTATCAAATTTAAAGACATTATTGTCGTAGGTTTTGCACTATTCGCAATGTTCTTTGGTGCTG
>NZ_JRNB01000104.1 GCF_000758885.1 Peptostreptococcus sp. MV1
TCACGACTTAAACGCTCATAAAGGGCTGTTTGTCCTGTTCTTTTCATATTTGACATGAGAATTACCTCCTTTCCAAGTTTTTATTATTTTCTCTGTCCCTAAGAGGTTAATCCTTTAGGATCTGTAACACAATATGAAGAGTGCATTTGCATTAGGTTCGGTTTTACATAAAATCGAGTTTTCCCACTTCCTGATCCACCGATTACAAGTACATTTTTGTTTCTTGCATACTTTGGATTGGCAGGTCTGCCATTCATTGTCAGTCGTTCGGTTTGTGTCAGCAAGATATTGTTTTGGAACTTTTCATCCATGTACGGCTCAATATCTTTTTTCGTGCCCCATCTTGCTGAACCATATTCTTTACCCTGCCTAAACTTTTTTGCATTTTTACCTTTGGTATAGACAATGAATTTGATTAAGGCGGCTACTCCTGCACCCATTAAAATATCCGTAGGATGAACGCTTGGAAGGAAGCTCATCGTGTTAATCTCCAATATTCCCTGAAAGATTTTGTCGATAATATCGCCTCCTATATAGGCTCTGCTCCTTTTGCTTATTCTTGATTTTATCTTTAGAAACAGAGTTTTTAGCCATCTCCTTGAACTTCTCAATATTCTTGTGAATGGACTCTTTCCTTTCCGTTTTCTTTTCTGATTCTGAAAGGGCGTGCTTAAATGCTTTGTCCATCACTTTCATATCTTTCGCTTGAAAGAATACTGAGTATTTACCTGATTCTTTATCTTTCATTACCGAAAACTTAACTCCATATCTGTTCAGTTCTTTTTTCAGTTCCTTCAATTCTGTTTCTTCTACTGGTATCTCTTCAAGCTGTCCCTTTTTAACCATATCTTTTAGTTTTACTTCATTCCCTTTACTCCCAACGAACTTTTCAAGTCCACCGATTTTTTCTGATTCTTTCAGTAACTTCCTTATCAAATCCAAAAGTATCTTGCCTGTTACTTTGCCAGCTCTCACTTCCATGTTGAGCGTTTTTCTTGCAATTTCTTCATTGATCAAGTCCTTTCACCTCCATTCAGTAATCTATCTTTATTGCGAGTTAGCTTATCTCTTTGAATAAACTTTCTGAAATCCTCGCCTACAACCATAACGGGAATACACATTTCAATAATTCTTGAATAGATTCTTTGATATTCAACACTGTCCTTGCAGTTTTGAATTGTGTCGTAGGAAAGATTTGTTGTGAAAATTGTTGGTTTCTGTTTTAGGTACCTGCTATTGACAATGTTATATACCTGCTCTTTAGCATAGCTTGTATCCCTTTCAATTCCCAAGTCATCTAAGATAAGAACGGAAGTATTTACAAGGGATTCAATATATGCGTTTTTATCAAAGTCAAAGCTGCTTTTTTGAAGTTCATTGATAATCTGTGCGAAATTTCTAATCTTAACACTTATTTGATACTGTTCAATAAGGCTATTTGCAATGGAGCAGGCAAGATAGGTCTTTCCGCTTCCTACAGAGCCGTAAAAGAGAAGTCCGATATTTTCTTTTTTCATTTTCTCATAATCTTCTACAAAATTCTTTGCAATCATGAGGCTTTGGTTTTCTTCTCCCTGATAATTTTCAAAGGTATATGACCACTGAATAACAGAGTTAAAGCAGCTACTCTTTAATCGCTCTACATCCAGCTGCTTTTGTCTTTCTTTTTCTTTTGCTTCTCTATTTCTATCGCATTTACAAGCAGTCTTAAATATCATCTGCTTTCCGAAAAACTCTAATGCTTTCCCATCTTTTCTTTCATCACACACTTTACAGTAGGCATGTCCGTCCTTGATATATTCTTTTTCAGGATCAAAGCTATATTCCACATCTTCTATCATCACTTTTTTTAATACCTTATTCATAGATGTACTCCTTTGTTATATTCCTCCCATGTAGGGATATTGGATTTTTTCTTACTTCTCTGATCTTTATAAAACCAAGAAAGGATTGTCGCTTTATGGTCTTTATATGTCTTTCCAGTACTTTGAAGATAGGTTGATAATCTCTCAATGTAGTTATCAAGCTCTCCTGCCATTTTTATTTGTAATTCGCCTATATCCTCATTCTTTAAAAAAACATTTTGAAATGTTCCAAGTCCGTTTTCCCCAAAACTATATTCTCTCTTACTATACTTACTCTTATTATTCTCTATATAGTTAGAGTCAACATTTTTAACTTCCTGAAGTTCATTTTCTTTACTTCTGAGGTCAACATCTTTTACTTCTGAAGTAAAGTTTTTTGACTTCTGAAAGTCATTTCCTTTTGCTTGAAATACACTCATAAAGTCTTTTACATAAATGATATTAGGTTTTCCAAGTCCAAGCCTTACTCTTTCAATCAGTCCGATTCCTTTTTTACTATCTAACTCATCCAATGTTTTTATGGCAGTTGGCTTTGAGATATTTCTTCTTCTCATAATTTCTTCAACGGTAAAATAGATAAATACTCTATTTTCTTTGTCTATCCAGTTATTCTTAAAAGATATTCCCGTTCGTTTTAGAAGCATGGAATAAAGGATAATTGCTTCCGCTGACAACCCCTTAAATTCTTCTCCATCAACTAATATCTCCGGTACTTTAAGAAAATTAAATCTCTCTGCTTCTCTGTTATAGAAATAGTCAAAGTCCATCGCTTCACCTCCTTCCTTAAAATTTGCAAAGAAAAAGACGATAGTTTTTTCTCTATCGCCTTTGGTTACCATTTTGTATGAAATTTTTTAGATTGATCTTATGTCTTCATTGATTCCCTGAAAGAATGCTATAACGGTTGCTCCAATCATCGGTATTCCGTATGGACTAACTAAAAATCCGATAATCAATGCTTCGATTCCGATGGTAACTTCTTTTTGTAAGAAAGATGCTATTGCTCCAAATATGCAAAACATCATCAGCAAATATAGCAGTGCCGTCCCTATTCCGAGTAAGAATGTCAGAAAGGCAGTGAGAATACTAAGCAGAAAGCTGATTGGGAAAAAGATTATTTTTACCAAAATTGCAATATCAATTTGTACACTTTTTTGTCCTTCCTGCCAAAATA
>NZ_JRNB01000105.1 GCF_000758885.1 Peptostreptococcus sp. MV1
CTCTGCCTTCCTTGTCNANCCAGTTATTCTTAAAGGACATTCCTGTGCGTTTCAAAAGCATGGAGTATAGGATAATGGCTTCAGCAGACAGTCCCTTAAATTCTTCTCCGTCTACTAATATTTCAGGCACTTTCAGAAAGTTAAATCGCTCTGCTTCTCTGTTATAGAAATAGTCAAAGTCCATGCAAGATCACCTCCCTCCTTAAAAATTTGCAAAGAAAAAGACGATAGTTTTTTCATCTATCGCCTTTGGTAACCATTTTTATGAAATTTTTTAGATTGATTTTATTGCCTCATTGATACCTTGTAAAAAAGCTATAACAGTTGCACCAACCATCGGTATTCCGTATGGACTAACTAAGAATCCAATAATCAATGCTTCTATTCCGATGGTAACTTCTTTTTGCAGAAAAGATGCAATTGCTCCAAATATACAAAACATCATCAGCAAATATAGTAGGGCTGTTCCGATACCAAGTAGAAATGTCAGAAATGCTGTGAGGATACTTAACACCAAGCTAATTGGGAATAAGATTATTTTTATTATCCATCTCATNATTTANTATTCCTCACTTTCAAAAACATTCTTTGTATCTCCACACACCATATCAATGCAAACATTCACATCCATATAATTTTTTAAGACTTTTTTTCGTCCTCCCTCTCCGTCTTCTACAAATACATAATGCTTGTAAAACTGCTTAAAATGCAGTATTTTCACGATTTCACTCTTTGTATCAACGCTATGCACTCTACATGAACGCTATGTCGACTATCCATTTCATATTATATCATAGTTAATCGTGATATAGTTTCTTAGACTTTGAGATTTCGCGGTTTTTGGGGTAAAAATATCAGCTAGTACATCGGTGATATCAAGGTGTATTTCACTTAATCTTGTGTGTGGTGGACAAACGGTGGACATGTAAATAAAAATAAGAGGGCAACTAAATCCCTATATACGGAAATTTTTTTTAAAAAAACTATTGACTATTCGTTACGAATAAGGTATAATATAATTAAAGAAAGGGGGAAACATGAGTAACAGATTACACAATCGAATTAAAAAAGAAAGAAAAAGAAAGGAGCTTGAAGAACAAAAAAATAAAGAGTTACTTGAATGGCTTATAACAATAATAACTCTGATACAGTTTATAGAATCATTAAAAAACTATTTCAAGTAACTCTTATGAGGGGCTAAGCCCCTCACCCTTTAAGGGTATTATAACATACTCATGTGAAATATGAAATGAAAAATAATAAAACATTAGTAATATCTATTTTAGGCTTTCTATCTATAATGCTATTTAATATAACTAAAAATATTTCATTTTTATTTGTTACAATGGTATTTTTAATAAGCTTCTTTTACCTGAAGTTTAGAAATAGATGATTAGATTAAAGTTGGAAAGGAAATAATAATGAGTGAAGAAAGAAAAGCTAAAATGTCACTAAATAAATCGGGTGGAACAGCAGGAAAGGGTGGCATAACCTATAGGGTCACTATCCCAAGTACCTGGGCAAAAGCAATTGGTATTACGGAAGATAGTAGAGATTTATCAATAAGATATGATGAAAAAAAACAACAAATAATTATTAAAAAAATATAAAAAAACTATTGACTATTCGTTACGAATAAGGTATAATATAATTAAAGATAAGGAAATACAAAAAAACAACATTAAAAAAAACGGAGGTATAAAAATGAAAAAGTATTTACTGGAAGAAGCGTTGTTAAGTTCAAGAGGTGAACTTTTTGAACCGGGATATGATCACTGCATAGAAAAGTGGGATAAGGTGCCCGATAAAGAGGATGTTTATTTTTGGATAAATGAGAGTATTCAGAAGTACTGGAAGGAGAAGAAAGTTGCAACTTGCTCATACACACTATATGAAGCAGAAGTTGACGAAAATGGCGATTCTATTGGAGAGTGGGAGCCGTTAAAAAATTACAACTTCGATATTGCTAAGGCAAGAAAAAATAAGGACCTTAAGGAATATCACGAAGAGTTTATAAGTTTTGTTGAAAGTTGTGACAGCTGGTCTGATGTAGAGGCTGACGAATATGCCGACCATCTTGACGACCTGGGTCTGAATTATCACAAGTACGACGACCCAGATATGATGTGGGCTGATTACCTTAAGGCAGTAGAGGCCTTAGACGTTAATATAGAAGAAGCACAATAAAAACAAAGGGGGGCCAAATATGCCCCCTATTTTAATGACTATTTTATCCAATAACCATTGCTATCAAATTCATAATTCTTGCCGTCAATGACCTGCTTACCAGTAAGCATATAACCCTTAGAGTTAAAGTAAAACCAATTGTTATTGTACTTTAGCCAACCTGTAGCCATCTCACCATCCCTATCAGGCTTTAGGTAAAACCATTTAGACCCTGACTTTAGCCAGCCAGTTCTTTTCTTACCCTTATCATAGTAATACCACTTGCCATTTTCCTGGATCCATCTCGACTTAGGGACTACCTTTTGAGTAGTCTGTTCAACTTCTTCTACATCACTGTCTACCACTTGACCTGTAAGTCCATAAGCTATTGCCTCGGCTATCTTCTTAAATCCTAACTTCTTGGCTAAGTCTGAATCGTGCTTATTGTCACAGAAGAAACTTTCAAATAGCACGGCTGTAGGTCTAGTACTTCCTATGATATATAGGTCTCCTCTTGATTTAGGGCCCCTATTTTTAAAGCCCAGCTTAGACAAGGCACTAGACCCTCTAGTAGCTATCTCCTGGCCTTTTCTATCTCCTGGGTAATGTAGCACCTCTGACCCTTGTTTCTGACCATCAAAGGCATTTAGATGTAACTCACACACTAAATCATACTTGCCGCTATTGGCAATCGGCAATTTATATGAAGCTTCCTGCTTCCAGTTGGTAAATACACCTTCAGGGCAAACTATCACGTCGCACGAATGACCTAGTGACTCTAAGGCCCTTTTCACATAAGGGGCTAGCTCCTTATTATACCTATACTCGTGCGTATATCCACTTGCACTAGTACACCCACCACCTTTTAAAATCGAATGACCTACACTTAAAAATATCTTCATTCCTTTTACCTCGCTTTCTTTTATAACATCATCATATTTATATA
>NZ_JRNB01000106.1 GCF_000758885.1 Peptostreptococcus sp. MV1
AATATCTTCATTCCTTTTACCTCGCTTTCTTTTATAACATCATCATATTTATATAATTTATACATTTCAATTAAGCCCATCAACTGGTCTGCATAAATCTTGCTTGTTGCATATCCTGCATTCTGTAAGCCCCTACAAGCTTTTTTATAGTCTGTCTGACCAATAACTCCATGAGTGCTATAGTGGGCTTCTCTCCAACCCTCATGAAAGAATTTAGCATGATCTATAAGGCTCTCTTTCCATGAATCATATTTTCTAAATGCTGCATTGATGAAAAATTGTTTATTATTCTTATCATATTCAGCTGTCCTGACGGTGTAACTCTCACCTTTCCAATCATCCTTAGCCTTAATGCCAAAAAGATTGTTTGCTTTAGTGGCTAATTCTGATATCCCCCAGCCTGACTCTAAGCACGCTTGAGCTATGGTTACACTAGGTAAAATCTTACCAGCATACCATCCAGCAATTGCACCATCCTTAACTTTTTCTATAAAAATATCCTGCTTAGTTGCCATCATATCACTTCCTTAAATATAAAAGGTGGCCTTAAAGACCACCTTATTTACTAAGTTTTCTACCTGGTAAAATTACCAGGTAAAGTTTATTAAATTAAAATTTATTCGCTTTTTTCTTTTAATTGCTCCAGGGTCTTTTTCAAGGCACTAGGATATCTTACCCCTAGCTTTCCGCCATTTTCTAATATGGAAAGTCCCTCATTTGCTATATAGAAGAAGCATGTAGCCATTCGTATAACCTGGTTATCTATCCCCATCAGCCTATCAAGCTGCACTGCTAAGGCCACCATAAAGAAAATTACTACTTTCTTAGCTATGCCCTTAAATCCTACTCTGGAATTTAGCTTTTTATTATATCCTGCTGCCAAAAGACCACTTGCATAGTCAACAATTATAAAAACAAGCAACACCTGAAAAGTCTTGTCCCAGCCACCGAATAGGTAGCCACATATTCCCCCGGAACAAGCACCAATTATTTTGATTAATTCCCCAGCATTTTCAAATTTCATTTTGTCTATTCTCCTTTTATTTTAGTTGTTTTAGTATGTTTTTAAATTTCCTATTTTAGTTAAAATATCCGTTGGGTTGCACTCAACAAATATTGTATTGCCATTATGTCCGATAGTATGTGACTTACAATATATGCCTGTATTTGCACCGCTTACAACATATATCGTGTAGTCTTTTAGGTTATCATATGTGGTAGTTGAGTCGGCTAAAGTAACCTCATCACTGGTAAATTTAGTTACTTCTTTGATATCCCCACTTACTTTTTCATATCTTAGATGATGCCCGAATATATTTACAGAGCCACCAGCACGAGTAGTTAATAGTCCGATAGTAATTTTAGTAAGCAGTCCATCGAATTCACTAAGACTATTCAAATTTGCAGCAGTTTGCCATTTTGAACACCTTTCCGTCATTTTTTCTACCACAGGCATGGTAATCCATAGATAAGGCATTAGATGTTCAGAAAGTGAATTGACCCTACCCAGTATAGAACTGTTGCTATTTTCACCTTCTAAAAAATCATATATGTAAAGCCCATATTCATCAGCATCGGCCCTAAGATTGGGGTCGGATACTAAGTTAGATAGATTTACAAGTGCGTATCCTGCCATTTGTTGTTCCTGTGTTTTTGGAACCATATTTTTTAAAGAGGTATCAATTTTATCTACTGTCTCATTTATTTTTTTTAGTTCATCTTTAATCATTTAGTTACCCCCTAACTTTTTATTAATTGATTTTAAAAAATCGTCAACCCCCTCAAGTGAGGTCTTGATTGCATTGACATCTTCTGCATTAGCACAATTTTTATCTACATACTCTTTACTAACTACATCTAAATCTTGTTCTATCAGTCCTAAAACTTTCATTGTCTACTCTCCTTATCCTACTATAACTATTTTGTATTCATTTGCCTTAGGTGGCTTAGCAAACTTAACCTTGACGTTATTAACGTCTGTAACTTCAACATCTGTAATCACTTGTGCAAATGGGGCCTTATTTTCCCTCACCATGACAACTACATCCTGGGAATTCAGATTATGATTTACAGTGAACTCTGTGGCTGTGCCATTGCCTATCTCTTTTGCTACCTTACCAGTCTTGTCTGCTATGCCTTTCTTTAAAACTGTAGTTAAGTTGTCGTTATTCTTTAGTAACTCTTCTATCTCTTTAAATGTGTCATAGTTAGATGACGCCCCATTAAGTATCTGGTTAATCCTCTGATTAGTAAAGGTGTTAGCTTGCTGTAGGGCCGTGTCTGCCTTAGCTTGTGCCTGTGCGTCTGTTATCTTAGTTGCAAGGGTATTATCTAGACCTGTAATCTTGCTAGTTGGTATAGTCTTATTACTAGCTATTAGGGCCTGTATGATAGTATCTATCTTTAGTTTATCGTCTAGCCCATCAATTTTAGATGTGCTGATTTTAGATGTACCTTCATTGATTTTGGTAACTATGTCCCCTGCTGTAATTGCCCCGGCTATGCCATTTATCCTATCTGCGTTGATGTTTTCAGTACCACTATTAATCGTAGCCACTAAATTAGTAGCCTTTAGCTTGTCTGCTAGGTCCTTGATTTTATCTAGGTTAATTAGGCTATCACCGTCATTTATAGTCTTAACTATGCTGACTGCTGTAGGTGAAGCGTCCTTTGCGTCCATAGCCATCCACACAGCCCCTGTATAAACATAGGCCCTCTTATCCTTGGTATTGTAGTATACCTGACCTGCTACGGCCTGGCTAGGCTCTACAGCCACTGAGTGAAGCACAGCTTCTAGTAACTGATTTTGATTTGCTTTTAGATTTGTAAGTAAATTCATCTTTACCACCTTTCAAAATTTAATTAATTTAAAATAGCACTTCCAGAAAATTCATAACTAAAGGATATAGTTAATTCATTTTCTGATAAGTGCTTAACATCTCCTATCACTTCGTTTCCCCCACTATCTACAATAGTGACGGATGGTATTTTTTTCAAATCGTGCTTGATATTCCAGGTCTTACTGGCCTGTATTTGAGTGTGCTTGTAATTTTTATCAAGGACGATATCACCTGTTAGGTCGTCAAATTTCTTAAGAATATCAAGTCTTTTATCTATTTCAAATAAAAGCTTTTCTATATCAATTTCTTTAAGTTTTTTTTTGAGACTCTCGGCCTGGTCGGTTATTATAGACTCTCCTACTTCTATAGTAAATATGCCAGTTTTTAGCAATTTGTCACCGTCATAGATTAGTAATTCAGATAGGTACGTCCCGACTTCTAGCGGTGGAAAATAAACATCTACATATCTATTTTTCACATCGACTTCGACCTGCTCATTTTCATATAACTTATCATTTATTTTGATATAGTTTTTAAATTTTAAGTTTTCTAAATTCATATTTTTAACCATCAGTCTAAGCCCTCGGGCCGTTTCTCCTGCTCGGGCTTTAAAAACCTTATCTATTATGGCTGATGGATATAAGTTAATTGCTCTTAGGCTCTTTAACATTTGTTACCCCTCTTTCTTTTAGTAACTTTTTTATATCTGCTAACTCTTGTTCTAACTTACCAACCCTATCTTCTAGGGCTTCGCGTTTTTTAATTTCCTCTTGTAAGGCAATATGAAGCATAGAGGTATAATTACCCATATTGATTGATAGTAGCCCATCAGAGTCTTTTACTACCAAATAATCTTGAATGAATCTAAATCGTTGAACATCCTGGGCTATCATAGATAAATTACTTCCGCTAAACTTTTTATATTGATATGTTGCCAAATTTATCGTTTTTACAAAATCAAATATATTAGATTTATTTATGTTCCCTGGTCCATCTTCAATGTATT
>NZ_JRNB01000107.1 GCF_000758885.1 Peptostreptococcus sp. MV1
AATATCTTCATTCCTTTTACCTCGCTTTCTTTTATAACATCATCATATTTATATAATTTATACATTTCAATTAAGCCCATCAACTGGTCTGCATAAATCTTGCTTGTTGCATATCCTGCATTCTGTAAGCCCCTACAAGCTTTTTTATAGTCTGTCTGACCAATAACTCCATGAGTGCTATAGTGGGCTTCTCTCCAACCCTCATGAAAGAATTTAGCATGATCTATAAGGCTCTCTTTCCATGAATCATATTTTCTAAATGCTGCATTGATGAAAAATTGTTTATTATTCTTATCATATTCAGCTGTCCTGACGGTGTAACTCTCACCTTTCCAATCATCCTTAGCCTTAATGCCAAAAAGATTGTTTGCTTTAGTGGCTAATTCTGATATCCCCCAGCCTGACTCTAAGCACGCTTGAGCTATGGTTACACTAGGTAAAATCTTACCAGCATACCATCCAGCAATTGCACCATCCTTAACTTTTTCTATAAAAATATCCTGCTTAGTTGCCATCATATCACTTCCTTAAATATAAAAGGTGGCCTTAAAGACCACCTTATTTACTAAGTTTTCTACCTGGTAAAATTACCAGGTAAAGTTTATTAAATTAAAATTTATTCGCTTTTTTCTTTTAATTGCTCCAGGGTCTTTTTCAAGGCACTAGGATATCTTACCCCTAGCTTTCCGCCATTTTCTAATATGGAAAGTCCCTCATTTGCTATATAGAAGAAGCATGTAGCCATTCGTATAACCTGGTTATCTATCCCCATCAGCCTATCAAGCTGCACTGCTAAGGCCACCATAAAGAAAATTACTACTTTCTTAGCTATGCCCTTAAATCCTACTCTGGAATTTAGCTTTTTATTATATCCTGCTGCCAAAAGACCACTTGCATAGTCAACAATTATAAAAACAAGCAACACCTGAAAAGTCTTGTCCCAGCCACCGAATAGGTAGCCACATATTCCCCCGGAACAAGCACCAATTATTTTGATTAATTCCCCAGCATTTTCAAATTTCATTTTGTCTATTCTCCTTTTATTTTAGTTGTTTTAGTATGTTTTTAAATTTCCTATTTTAGTTAAAATATCCGTTGGGTTGCACTCAACAAATATTGTATTGCCATTATGTCCGATAGTATGTGACTTACAATATATGCCTGTATTTGCACCGCTTACAACATATATCGTGTAGTCTTTTAGGTTATCATATGTGGTAGTTGAGTCGGCTAAAGTAACCTCATCACTGGTAAATTTAGTTACTTCTTTGATATCCCCACTTACTTTTTCATATCTTAGATGATGCCCGAATATATTTACAGAGCCACCAGCACGAGTAGTTAATAGTCCGATAGTAATTTTAGTAAGCAGTCCATCGAATTCACTAAGACTATTCAAATTTGCAGCAGTTTGCCATTTTGAACACCTTTCCGTCATTTTTTCTACCACAGGCATGGTAATCCATAGATAAGGCATTAGATGTTCAGAAAGTGAATTGACCCTACCCAGTATAGAACTGTTGCTATTTTCACCTTCTAAAAAATCATATATGTAAAGCCCATATTCATCAGCATCGGCCCTAAGATTGGGGTCGGATACTAAGTTAGATAGATTTACAAGTGCGTATCCTGCCATTTGTTGTTCCTGTGTTTTTGGAACCATATTTTTTAAAGAGGTATCAATTTTATCTACTGTCTCATTTATTTTTTTTAGTTCATCTTTAATCATTTAGTTACCCCCTAACTTTTTATTAATTGATTTTAAAAAATCGTCAACCCCCTCAAGTGAGGTCTTGATTGCATTGACATCTTCTGCATTAGCACAATTTTTATCTACATACTCTTTACTAACTACATCTAAATCTTGTTCTATCAGTCCTAAAACTTTCATTGTCTACTCTCCTTATCCTACTATAACTATTTTGTATTCATTTGCCTTAGGTGGCTTAGCAAACTTAACCTTGACGTTATTAACGTCTGTAACTTCAACATCTGTAATCACTTGTGCAAATGGGGCCTTATTTTCCCTCACCATGACAACTACATCCTGGGAATTCAGATTATGATTTACAGTGAACTCTGTGGCTGTGCCATTGCCTATCTCTTTTGCTACCTTACCAGTCTTGTCTGCTATGCCTTTCTTTAAAACTGTAGTTAAGTTGTCGTTATTCTTTAGTAACTCTTCTATCTCTTTAAATGTGTCATAGTTAGATGACGCCCCATTAAGTATCTGGTTAATCCTCTGATTAGTAAAGGTGTTAGCTTGCTGTAGGGCCGTGTCTGCCTTAGCTTGTGCCTGTGCGTCTGTTATCTTAGTTGCAAGGGTATTATCTAGACCTGTAATCTTGCTAGTTGGTATAGTCTTATTACTAGCTATTAGGGCCTGTATGATAGTATCTATCTTTAGTTTATCGTCTAGCCCATCAATTTTAGATGTGCTGATTTTAGATGTACCTTCATTGATTTTGGTAACTATGTCCCCTGCTGTAATTGCCCCGGCTATGCCATTTATCCTATCTGCGTTGATGTTTTCAGTACCACTATTAATCGTAGCCACTAAATTAGTAGCCTTTAGCTTGTCTGCTAGGTCCTTGATTTTATCTAGGTTAATTAGGCTATCACCGTCATTTATAGTCTTAACTATGCTGACTGCTGTAGGTGAAGCGTCCTTTGCGTCCATAGCCATCCACACAGCCCCTGTATAAACATAGGCCCTCTTATCCTTGGTATTGTAGTATACCTGACCTGCTACGGCCTGGCTAGGCTCTACAGCCACTGAGTGAAGCACAGCTTCTAGTAGCTGATTTTGATTCGCTTTTAAATTTGCGAGTAAATTCATGTTTTTACCACCTTTCAAAATTTAATTAATTAAAAAAAGCCACTCCCGAAAAAGGATGGCTAAATTTCAATTCTACTGTATTTTCATTTATATGTCTTACATCCCCATAAACCTCATTATTGCCGGTGTCTGCAACCGATACGGCTGGATACTTACCTAGATTATGCTGGACTGTCCAAGTATCGCTGGCCACCTGCTGATTGTGGGTGTATGACTTATCTACAACTTTATCTAATCCCTTAGTCTTTTCTACAAGCTCTTTTATTTTATTCTCTGCATTTATAAGAGACTCGAAAAGGTCTGTAGCACTAATCTTTTTTAGATTGTCTAATTCAACATCTATCAAGCTTTCAACATAGTTAATACTGAAGATTCCTGATAAAAGTTTTTTACCCCCATCTATTATGGCTAGTTCGGTTAAATATTCCCCCTTATTAAGGCACGGAAATATAACATCTACGTAGGCATTTTCTTTATCAAAAAATACCTGTTCATTCTCAAATATTTCATCCTTAATTTTAATAACATTTCTAAATTTTAAGTCAGATAAGTTTTTAAAATCGTTTAAGATAAATCTAACCCCTCGTGCAGATTCACCTGCATTTACGACAAATACCTGGTCTACAAAGCTATCCGGGGATAGATAATGTCTGTATAATCCCTTAAGCACTTATTTCACCTTCTCCCTAAGTAATTTCTTAATTTCGGCCAATTCTTCTTCTAGCTTACCAACCCTGTCTTCTAGGGCCTCACGTTTTTTAATCTCTTCTTGTAAGGCAACATGAAGCATAGATGTATAATTACCCATATTGATTGATAGTAGCCCTTCAGAGTCTTTTACTACCAAATAATCTTGAATAAATCTAAAGCGCTGTATATCTTGGGCTATCATTGACAAGTTATTCCCGCTAAACTTCTTATATTGATATGTTGCCAAATTTATCGTTTTGACAAAATCAAATATATTAGATTTATTTATGTTCCCTGGTCCATCTTCAATGTATTTGATGTTGTCCTTAACACGTCTNTCCGACCTTACAGAGTATATATAGTATTGCAGCCACCCCATAGTTACACGGGCGTC
>NZ_JRNB01000108.1 GCF_000758885.1 Peptostreptococcus sp. MV1
TTTTTGATGAAGAAAATCCGGATAGGATCGTGCATGAAGTAAAAGATGAAGACACCGGTGTGGTTGAACAGACTTATAAATCTATGATAAATGCAGATGCTCAGGATGAGCAAAATCGTGACTTTATGAATATATCTATATATAACCTTAATAGTCTTGATTATGGACTTTATAATAAGATTACCAAAAAATTCGTTTCTAAGAAAAACATGCCAATAAAATTTATGCCAGAGAGAGACTTAAGCGATGTAGCATATCCGGAAATTNCTGNTGGANAAAGTAAAACTGTAAGGCTTGTATGTAAGGACAAGTACTGGATGGCTGAGCTTAGCAGAGAGAAAGATAANTATAAGATAAAGGTGTATTTAACTACATCTGAAAAACGCAATAAGGGAGAATTCAATGAGGAAGAATTTAAGTATAGTTATAAAATAGCTAATAAAGAAATTATCAAAGGAGATGCCCCAGAAAAGACGGTTGAACACTATGACTATNATGGTAAAAAAATTATATATAAGTTAAAAGAGGCAGAAATTCAGCTAGATAAACTTACTCAATATATTAACATNGATTTGAANAAGGAAAATTACCCTAATACAAATCATAATGGAACATTTAAGATGGAAGTTATGATAGACCCTAGCTTTGACTCTGATTTCTCTAGTGACACCATAGGTTTAAAGAAACTGAACATCACAGGATACCCTTTGTTACGTCCTAAAAAACCATACACAAAGAAAATAGAAGACCTCTTTACAAAGCAAATATTTGATAACTCTTATGGTTCAGAAAATAATTTTTCGTTTAGAAAAAATGGTGGTTATAATGTAGAAGATGAGTATAGGTATACTA
>NZ_JRNB01000109.1 GCF_000758885.1 Peptostreptococcus sp. MV1
TTTTTGATGAAGAAAATCCGGATAGGATCGTGCATGAAGTAAAAGATGAAGACACCGGTGTGGTTGAACAGACTTATAAATCTATGATAAATGCAGATGCTCAGGATGAGCAAAATCGTGACTTTATGAATATATCTATATATAACCTTAATAGTCTTGATTATGGACTTTATAATAAGATTACCAAAAAATTCGTTTCTAAGAAAAACATGCCAATAAAATTTATGCCAGAGAGAGACTTAAGCGATGTAGCATATCCGGAAATTNCTGNTGGANAAAGTAAAACTGTAAGGCTTGTATGTAAGGACAAGTACTGGATGGCTGAGCTTAGCAGAGAGAAAGATAANTATAAGATAAAGGTGTATTTAACTACATCTGAAAAACGCAATAAGGGAGAATTCAATGAGGAAGAATTTAAGTATAGTTATAAAATAGCTAATAAAGAAATTATCAAAGGAGATGCCCCAGAAAAGACGGTTGAACACTATGACTATNATGGTAAAAAAATTATATATAAGTTAAAAGAGGCAGAAATTCAGCTAGATAAACTTACTCAATATATTAACATNGATTTGAANAAGGAAAATTACCCTAATACAAATCATAATGGAACATTTAAGATGGAAGTTATGATAGATCCTAGCTTTGATTCTGATTTCTCTAGTGATACCATGGGCTTGAAGAAACTGGAAATCAGAGGATATCCTTTTGGATATTCTAAAAAAATAGAAGACCTCTTTACAAAACAAATATTTGATAACTCTGATGGTTCAGAAAATATGTTTTCGTTTAGAAAAAATGGTGGTTATAATGTAGAAGATGAGTATAGGTATACTA
>NZ_JRNB01000110.1 GCF_000758885.1 Peptostreptococcus sp. MV1
GGTGGACTTCTTTTTATACTTGCAGATTGATTTTATTCGTGGTTTAGAATATACTATTACTAATGAGTGTAACTGTAAAATTATTTACGGAGAGATTATGATGAAATATTTATCAATAAAGCAAACATCAGAAAAATGTGGTATTANAGTTAGAAGAATACAGNTCCTCTGCACAGAGGGACGTATATCTGGTGCCACAAAGATTGGATCATATTGGGNTATTCCTNCAGATGCTGAAAAACCAAANGATNAAAGGNTTAAGAGTGGTAAATNTATAAAGAAAGGTGATATTAATAGATAGAAGTGCTTTCATTAAGATTCTGAAAGAAGTATTGAAATATGATAGAAAATTCTAGAAGAGTTAGTAAAGTATGTATATGAGGAATCTGANGATTATGCGTTANANCATGTTGAAATACGNCNACAGNTAGTTGATAAACCAGATGAAGTAACAGAGNATAATGTAGTTTNTGATGCAATTCAAGAGAAAGTTATTCAGGGTATTAAAGATGCTAAATTTATAATTTGGGCAGCTGTTGCATGGCTTTCTAATGTAGAAACCTTAGCAACTGCACTTGATCATGAACTTGTCACAAAGTTTGCTAAAGAGTTTATGGAATTATATAATGGGATTTATTTTTAAACAAAGACAAATTAGAATTTATGGAAGTGATTAGTGTATGAAGAAAGCAGTATTTATCTTGATGTTGATTCTGTTCATAGTAATAGATGTATATACCTTGTGCCTTATGTCACCTGATTTTTTGTTTCCAAAAAGAAGCATATATGTTACAAATCAAGATGACTATATAGTAGAAAGTGTAAAAGAATATTTTCACATTGAATATGATGTTAGTAAGATTGTTTATCAGCAAGGCTTTCCAGATGGCTATTTTTTGGATATATATGACACAGTTGGAGAGAAACACGAAGAATTTGATGACACATTTAATGTTGCTGAAAGTGATAAAATACAACAATTTTTTTTGAATTTAGAGCCAGATACATACAAATATTTGAGGCTATTCACGGCAGAACTTATAATTGAGTTCTTTGCAATTGTAGTGGTTATTATTGCTAATATAAGAAAGAATCGAAGAAAATACTTGGAAAATTGTTCATAAGTTTTGGGGTAAGATAGATTAATAAGGTTGACAGTAATTTGTTAATTTCCAGTTTATTGAGGTAATACCTTTTAACGATAACCCTACTTACCGTTAAAAGGTTTATAGATATGTTCCCACATACGAACGCAACTACTTGACATACTTAGTGTTCACTCGTTTCATGTTGAGACGGTAGCATTTATGTCAAGGAAAGATAAATAAGTGCCAGAAAGTGGCGTATTTCTGGTTTTTTCGGAGGTTTGGATTTGAAGCCAGACTTCTGAAAAAGCTCGGTTTTCTTATATAGAAACATATCTACTGCAAAATGTGTGTCAGGTTGTAACCTCGGATTAGATATCACGATTTGAGACAGTGGATTAGATGTCAGGCATTTTGGGATGATTTTTGAAAAATGAAAAAGGATAACAACCAATCTGGCAACTCGACCATTTTGGGTGTTTGTAGGCAGTGAAATAGATGTCAAGGAGAATTGGAGGCGTATTTATGTTTAATCCTGGACTAAAAATAGGACAAATTATAAAGAACGCAGATATTGTTGGAATATTCAAATGCGGAAATATGGGAGGTATGCGCCGGTCAATAACAACGAATACACTTGTTATCGTATCGGATTATACAAAAGGTCTTTATCATGATAAGTGGATTGGCGGGGTTTTACATTATACAGGCATGGGCAAATCAGGTGACCAAGACATTCATTGGGCGCAGAATGCCACATTGGCTGAGTCTGATTATAATGGAGTTGATGTTCATCTGTTTGAAGTTATAGATGCTGGAGAATATATCTACTGCGGAAGAATAGAGCTTGTGAGCAAGCCATACACAGATGTGCAGCCCGGTGAAGATGGTAATGATCGAAAAGTATGGATGTTCCCGATAAGGCCTGTACCAGATAATGATGTAAAGAAGCCACAAATGTTTGTATTTAAGGATATGGATGACTACGAAAATCGTGGTAAGAATGTTGATGCTGAGTATACAAAAATGATGGCTGCTGCCAAGAAAAAAGGAACAAAGAAGCCTGTATTTGTTGCACCGATTCTTCCTAAACCAGAACCAAAACCGCAGATAGAAATACCAACCGATATTGTCGGAAGACAGATGAAACATAAAGCATTTGGCCTTGGCAAGATTACAGCGATTGAAGGAACTTCAATAGTCGTTCAGTTTGATAAGGTTGGATTAAAAAAGATGGGGTATGAATTCTGCATGGAAAAGAAGTTGCTGGAGTTTATATAAGGAAGGTATGAAGACGATTAGAGTTGTCGCTGCAGGATTTGAAAGCCATGCTGAATGAGAATATTAATATGATTTATTAAATGATTTACTCATTAAGCGACGAAGAGTTATTCGAGCCACACATGAGAAAATGGGCTGATGAAGCAACTAAAACAGCAGTATGGGAAGTATATAAGTTTATTCATGTGAATACTGCTTCATCATTTGGAACATTTTAGAACAAAAATTAGGAAATGGAAAAAGATAGCACTATAAAGTCCAGTTTTGCGAAATAAAGAAATTGTAGGAGGAATATATATGGTTGGAAGAATTTATCACGTTGGATTAACAGTTTCTGATTTGGATCGCTCGATTGCTTTCTACAGAGGCATCCTTGGACTGGAATTTCAAGGAGAAATTTTTATGGAAGGCGAAGAAACAGATAAAATGTTTCGTAGAGCAAATTGCAAAGCAAGAGTTGCTTATTTGAATGGATCCAAGGCTATTGAGGCACCGCCAGTTGAGCTGATTCAGTTTGTAGACAATAAAGTAAATCAAATGCAATCAGACTTGTTTACGACATCTATCTCAGAAGTATGCTTTTACACGGATGACATTGACTCTGTCTACAAAACCCTTATCGAAAATCATGTGGAGTGCTTGTCTGAACCGCAGTATTTCGATTTCAGAGCAGATGGATTTGGGAAAAGCAGAGCTTTTTATTTCAGAGACCCGGATGGAATCATTCTTGAGATGATGCAGCCTTTGTAAAAGGACAATAATTAGAATTTGCGAGGGAACTTAGATGGTATTCGAAAAAATAGATATTTGTGGTATAATAACTATTATCACGAAATGGAATCAATTGGGTGAATTATATCAATGGTTTACAGACACCTATGCTCCTTTATCTCTAAATGAGTTGAAAGTAAAATTAAATGAAAACATCGACTCTATTTATGAAATGATTGATACATTAAGTGAGGAAGAATTATTTAAACCTCACATGAGAAAATGGGCTGATGAAACAACTAAAACAGCAGTATGGGAAGTATATAAGTTTATTCATGTGAATACTGCTTCACCTTTTGGAACATTTAGAACAAAAATTAGGAAATGGAAAAAGATAGTACTATAAATTTTGGATGATGTAATTAAAGGAAAATTTGAAAAGGAGTTGATTTTATGGATTTCATGGGAGCGATTCTTGATGGAATTGCTATAGCAGCTATTTTTAATGGTACAGTGGCTAGTTTGGTACTTATAAATCCAAGATTATTTTTTGATTCCTATCCAAAGTCTATTCAGAAATCAGCTCCTAAGCAGATGACAAAACAAGAGAAAAAGATAAATACGAAACTCACTATCATCATTGTTGGAATTTGTTTTGTTTATTCGGTGATAAGTCTTTTACATTCGGGAGTTGTTGGCTTTTGGAATTTATTTTGGATGGGGTATATTCAGTGGAGTATATTGAATGCGGGGGATTTTTTGTTGTTAGACTGTCTATTGTTTCAAGGCAAATATAAAGAGAAAATTGTCATTCCAGGTACAGAGGGGCACAAGGATTATGAATTCAAGAATTGGATGAAACATTTGGCGATTTACGAACATTTCTTACTTGTACCTTTTTTGCTAATACCAATCATATCGGCAATTCAGGCAGTAATTGTTGTTTTTCTGTGGAAATGAATTACAGATTTTAAGTGTATGGGAGCGTGATATATTGAAAAATAAAAAGTAAATAGAACCATACCTTGCTTTAGACGAGGATAAGGTTAGATTGATAAATACAAAAAACTAAATAATAAACGACTTGGACGGTAGAAAAATAAAAGTACCCGACACGCCTCTTAACAATGCGGACCAAGTCGGGTTTTTTGGTTATACTGAAAAATATGCAAGTAAACGCAAGATGCAAAAGAGAAGTTTAAACATGTAAGGAGGAATTATGACTGATTATTTTAAAGAAGCTTTAGAATACAAAGATGAGCTAATTGAAAAAAGAAGAGCCTTGCACCAAATTCCGGAAGTTGGACTAGATTTACCAAAAACAAAGGCATATGTAAAGGGTGAGCTCGAAGGACTTGGCCTTGAAGTAAAAGAATATGGTACATCCGGTTTATCTACCCTTATCCAAGGTGAAAAAGGTGAAGGAAAATGTATTATGATTAGGGCAGACATGGATGCCCTTCCAATGAATGAAGAAAATGGTTTGCCCTTTGCTTCAACCGGAAATACTGCCCACACCTGTGGCCACGATCTCCATGCTTCGATTGCCCTAATTGCTGCAAAAGCGCTATTAAAAGAAAAGGCAAATTTCAAAGGCACAGTGAAATTTATGTTCCAACCTGCTGAAGAAATTTTTGCAGGATCTAAAATGATGATTGAGAACGGAGTATTAAAAAATCCTCAGGTGGATAGGGCTCTTGCACTTCACACAGCTCTTGACAGAGAAACAGGTTCAATTTGTTACAATGAAGGCTATCTTGCTACAAGCTCAGATAACTTTAAAATTACAATTAAAGGTAAAGGTGGCCATGGCGCATATCCTCACACTACAATAGATCCGATACATGTAGCTGTCAATATTTACACAAATTTCTTAGAGCTAATCGCCCGCGAATGTCCACCTCAAGAAACGAGTACATTGACCTTTGGAATGCTAAGTGCCGGTTCAAACTCAAACATTATTCCGGATCTTGCAGAGATGCAAGGAACACTTCGTGCATACAATCCGGAGGTTAGAAATAAATTAAAATCAAGAATGTTGGAAATTATTGAAGGATTAAAGATCTCAACAAAAGCTGAAATCGATCTTGACTTCTTCACCGGCGTTCCAAGCCTTTATTCAGACCCGGAATTCACAAGAGAAATTGTGGGCTATATAAAAAATAGTGATTTTGATGGCGAACTCATTCCGGACACAAAAATAATGGCAAGCGAAGATATGGCTCTTGTGGCTGAAAAAGTTCCAACAGCCTATTTCAATGTAAACTGCAAATTGCCGGGCAACAACTTTAGCCACCACAATCCCGGAGTGAATTTTGACGAGAATATGATGCCAATTGGGCTTGGGCTAATGCTTACAGCCGTTGTCAACTGGCTAAATAACAACTGATTTGCATTAAAAAAGGCCTTGTAGGCTTGGCAAGTAAACAAGTCTTTAACGGCCGCCATGAGGAACCACCAGCTAGGCTGGTGGACTTCTTTTTATATATAAGTGGTTGACCCCTCTATAATGCTGGTATTTGGCTAAGATTTAACAGCCACACTCTTTCTGTACTCTTTTGGTGTCATGCCAATAACTGTTTTGAATCTAGAACTGTAATAACTTTGATTGGAAATTTTTTTAGTCCGTATGCTTTCGTTACACAGAATCTGCTGAACATATTTACTATATGTTTCTGTACCTGAGGAACCCTTAAGACAAGAAGACCTCATTGTTAAAGCACTGCTTTGTCAAAACAAGTTACGTCGATTTTGAAGTCATTCTATGTAACGTCTAGTGATAAAAGTTGGATAATAGCGGATTTATCTTGCAAATAAATGGTATCCATGTTAGAATAAAAAAAAGGAGGTTTCTAATCATGTCAGAAGAAAAACTAAAATCAAAAATTGAGCAAGCATCTGGTGTCATAAAAGAAGGTACTGGTAAGTTGACAGGTGATAAAGAGCTAGAAGCAAAAGGATTTGTTGAAAAAACAATTGCTAAAGGCAAAGAACTTGTAGACGATGCAAAAGAAGCTGTTGAAGGTGCTGTAGATGCCGTTGAGGAAAAATTAAAATAATTGAGTGTATGTAATTTTTTCTGTAAATTAGCCTTCTATGGCTAATCCGCCGATTAGGCGGTTAAAAAATAAATATTTGATTATTGGGAAGGCTGGTGAAAATCCAACCTTCCTTTAATTTATAATATTACCTAATTTTTTGCATGTCAATAAAAAGGTTCTTTGTCAACTAGCGTTGATGAATAAAATCCGAAATTTATGCGACAGCAT
>NZ_JRNB01000111.1 GCF_000758885.1 Peptostreptococcus sp. MV1
GTCGACTAAAAACAAATAACAAAGGAGAATTGACATGTCATCTACAAATATTATATCAAAAATAACTGAAATTTACTATAGAAACATAGAATTTGATCAAGATTTCTTCAAAAACTGGATGGATTTAATACGTTCTCAATCTATCAGGTTCTTCCATAGCTCATTGAACTTTGGGGGCTAAAGGTTCAGACGGATGTAAGTGCTAAAAAAACTTCGTCCAACAGATCGCCTCATGACAACACCTTTATTTTTGNTTCGTTGCGTACAGCTGGGGATTAGTATCCGAGACCTGGATTTGCTTACCATTGGCCTCGTGAATTATATGTATGCTGAAAACAGCAACGATGATTATAAAGGATATGCGGATATGCAGGCTGGTCGTACTAGATCAGCAAAATCTGTTTTTTCTGATATACGCAAGGATTACAGTTTATGATTTATGATATCGAGATTTCAGATCAGGCCGAGATAGACCTTCGTGGAATCTTCGAATACATTGCTTTTGAACTGCAGGCACCANAAAATGCAAGTAGTCAGCTTGATAGACTTGAAGCATGTTATGGATCTTGATCATATGCCGAAGAGGTATCGACAATATGAATTGGAACCATGGAAAAGTCGAGGACTACACGTAGCGCCAGTAGACAATTATCTTGTTCTATATATTCCGAATGATGATACACAAGTGGTTACGATTATCCGTGTTATGTACGGTGGACGAGATGTGGATACGCAATTAAANAGATTTACAAAAACAAAATAATTTGAAAGCATCAATCAGAAATGGTTGGTGCTTTTTTGTATNAATGAAAACCCCNGTTNGACTGGGNTTTCAGTGTAGCTTTAGCGTTGAGAAACTATCAAAAAANCCTCCTTGTTGTATAATATTATTGTGGTCTGGCAACTACAAAAATATTTAACATAAAGGAGGATTTAGTATGTCTAACGATATACATAGTTTATCACATACTATGAAAAATGGGGCAGTTTAAAATACAAGTATAGAGGTCGTCAATTTTGGTGTTGTGGATATTATGTTGACACAGCAGGTAAAAAAGATAAAAAGATAAAAGAGTATATAGCTAATCAACTTAAAGAAGACGAGCTCGGAGAACAATTAACATTTGATTTTACAGACCATTTTTAAGGGCAACTAGTGTGGTCTGCAAGTGCCAGACAACAAAAAAGCCCTTGTAGGCTTGGCAAGTAAACAAGGCCTTAAGGGCTGCACATGAAGAACCACCAGCTAGGCTGGTGGACTTCTTTTTATACTTGCAGATTGATTTTATTCGTGGTTTAGAATATACT
>NZ_JRNB01000112.1 GCF_000758885.1 Peptostreptococcus sp. MV1
GTCGACTAAAAACAAATAACAAAGGAGAATTGACATGTCATCTACAAATATTATATCAAAAATAACTGAAATTTACTATAGAAACATAGAATTTGATCAAGATTTCTTCAAAAACTGGATGGATTTAATACGTTCTCAATCTATCAGGTTCTTCCATAGCTCATTGAACTTTGGGGGCTAAAGGTTCAGACGGATGTAAGTGCTAAAAAAACTTCGTCCAACAGATCGCCTCATGACAACACCTTTATTTTTGNTTCGTTGCGTACAGCTGGGGATTAGTATCCGAGACCTGGATTTGCTTACCATTGGCCTCGTGAATTATATGTATGCTGAAAACAGCAACGATGATTATAAAGGATATGCGGATATGCAGGCTGGTCGTACTAGATCAGCAAAATCTGTTTTTTCTGATATACGCAAGGATTACAGTTTATGATTTATGATATCGAGATTTCAGATCAGGCCGAGATAGACCTTCGTGGAATCTTCGAATACATTGCTTTTGAACTGCAGGCACCANAAAATGCAAGTAGTCAGCTTGATAGACTTGAAGCATGTTATGGATCTTGATCATATGCCGAAGAGGTATCGACAATATGAATTGGAACCATGGAAAAGTCGAGGACTACACGTAGCGCCAGTAGACAATTATCTTGTTCTATATATTCCGAATGATGATACACAAGTGGTTACGATTATCCGTGTTATGTACGGTGGACGAGATGTGGATACGCAATTAAANAGATTTACAAAAACAAAATAATTTGAAAGCATCAATCAGAAATGGTTGGTGCTTTTTTGTATNAATGAAAACCCCNGTTNGACTGGGNTTTCAGTGTAGCTTTAGCGTTGAGAAACTATCAAAAAANCCTCCTTGTTGTATAATATTATTGTGGTCTGGCAACTACAAAAATATTTAACATAAAGGAGGATTTAGTATGTCTAACGATATACATAGTTTATCACATACAAGGTGGACTTCTTTTTATACTTGCAGATTGATTTTATTCGTGGTTTAGAATATACT
>NZ_JRNB01000113.1 GCF_000758885.1 Peptostreptococcus sp. MV1
TCTCTCTTACTATACTTACTCTTATTATTCTCTATATAGTTAGAGTCAACATTTTGAACTTCCTGAAGTTCATTTTCTTTACTTCTGAGGTTAAAATCTTTTACTTCTGAAGTTAAGTTTTTTGACTTCTGAAAGTCATTTTCTTTTACCGCTATTATGCTCATAAAATCTTTAACATAAATGACATTCGGCTTACCAAGTCCAAGCCTTACTCTTTCAATCAGTCCTATTCCTTTTTTGCTGTCTAACTCGTCCAATATTTTTATAGCTGTCGGCTTTGAGATATTTCTTCTTCTCATAATTTCTTCAACAGTAAAATAGATAAAAACTCTGCCTTCCTTGTCTATCCAGTTATTCTTAAAGGACATTCCTGTGCGTTTCAACAGCATGGAATAAAGGATAATGGATTCAGCAGACAGTCCCTTAAATTCTTCTCCGTCTACCAATATTTCAGGCACTTTTAGAAAGTTAAATCTTTCCGCTTCTCTGTTATAGAAATAGTCAAAGTCCATGCAGGATCACCTCCCTCCTTAAAAATTTGCAAAGAAAAAGACGATAGTTTTTTCTCTATCGCCTTTGGTAACCATTTTTATGAAATTTTTTAGATTGATTTTATTGCTTCATTGATACCTTGTAAAAAAGCTATAACTGCTGCTCCAACCATCGGTATTCCGTATGGACTTAACAGGAATCCTAATATCAATGCTTCTATTCCGATGGTAACTTCTTTTTGCAGAAAAGAGGCAATTGCTCCAAATATGCAAAACATCATCAGCAAATATAGTAGGGCTGTTCCAATACCAAGTAGAAATGTCAGAAATGCTGTGAGGATACTTAACACCAAGCTAATTG
>NZ_JRNB01000114.1 GCF_000758885.1 Peptostreptococcus sp. MV1
AAGATTAGAAACTTTTCACAGATAATCAACGAACTGCAAAAAGGCGGATTTGACCTTGATAAAAACGCATATATCGAATCCCTTGTAAACACTTCCGTTCTCATCTTAGATGATTTAGGAATTGAAAGAGATACAAGCTATGCAAAAGAGCAGGTATATAACATTGTGAATAACAGGTACTTAAAGCATAAGCCAACAATCTTTACTACAAATCTTTCATACAGCCAAATTGAAAACTGTACGGAGAGTGTGGAATACCAAAGAATTTACTCAAGAATTATCGAGATGTGTATTCCTGTGATGGTACTTGGAGAAGATTACAGAAAAGTTATTCAGGAAGAAAAATTAAAGAGGAATAAAGAAAGATTACTGACTGGAGGTGGGAGAACTTGATCAATGAAGAAATCGCAAGAAAAACGCTGAATATGGAAGTGAAAGCCGGAAAAGTAACAGCAAAACTTCTTTTGACTTTACTCAAGAAATTGATGAAAGAGGCTGAGAAACTCGGAGGGCTTGAAAAGCTGGTTAATGCTAACGGAAATGAAGTAAAGCTCAAAGATATGGTAAAAAAGGGACAGCTTGAAGAAATTCCGGTAGAAGAAGCAGAGCTTAAAGAACTTAAAAAGGAACTGAATCGGTATGGGGTAAAGTTTTCGGTGATGAAAGATAAAGAAAGCGGAAAATACTCCGTATTCTTTCAGGCAAAAGACATGAAGGTAATGGATAAAGCCTTTAAGCACGCCCTTTCAGAATCAGAAAAGAAAACGGAAAGGAAAGAATCTATTCATAAGAATATTGAGAAGTTCAAGGAGATGGCTAAAAACTCTGTTTCCAAAGATAAAGTCAAGAATAAGCAAAAGGAGCAGAGCCTATGATAGAGAAAATACTAAAGGACATCAAAGGCTTTTTTAAGATGCAGGATAAGGCAAAGTTTCTAAAGCAGAACATTCCCTATCTTGCATTTTTCTATGTTGGCAATATCTTCTCTCACCATATACGAGCCTATACTGGTGGCGATGTAATAGACAAAATCTTTCAAGGGATATTAGAGCTTAACACCATGAGCTTTATTCCAAGCATTCATCCAACTGACATTCTAATAGGCATAGGAGTAGCAGCTTTAATTAAATTCATTGTCTACAGCAAAGGCAAAAATGCAAAAAAGTTCAGACAGGGAAAAGAGTATGGTTCAGCAAGATGGGGAACGAGAAAAGATATAGAACCATACATGGATGAAAAATTCCAGAACAATATCTTGCTTACACAAACAGAACGATTAACAATGAACGGCAGACCAGCTAATCCAAAGTATGCAAGAAACAAGAATGTACTTGTCATCGGTGGTTCAGGCTCCGGAAAGACAAGATTTTATGTAAAACCGAACTTAATGCAAATGCACTCGTCATATTGCGTGACCGATCCTAAAGGATTAACCTCATAGGGACAGAGAAAATAATAAAAACTTGGAAAGG
>NZ_JRNB01000115.1 GCF_000758885.1 Peptostreptococcus sp. MV1
TTTAGCGTTGGGAGAGAATTTTTTCTCTCACCAACGCTAAATATTATACAACCGTTTTTGATTCTCTTCATACATTCATTATAGCTTTTATCATCCATTTTATTTGCCCCAAACAGCCGCTGCATTCGACCTTACAAGCAGTTCTTCCACAGGCAAACCAATCGGACAAATATCATGACAAGATAACGACTTCCCGCATCCCTCAAAATATTTCTTCTTATATTCAGCAGAAATCTCATTCAAATGAGTGCTTTCCTGTTCTTCATTCAGAATCCGAAATGCGTTGACTGCAGCAACAGCGCCTGCGAAAGTCCCATTTGCAGAGAAGTTAGGACACACTTCAAGGCAGCAGCCACACATCAGACAGCGTGCCGACTGGTATCTCGGTTCATGTGTCCACGGATTCATATAAGCTTCACTTTCAAGCCAAAGGTTCAGTTTTTTCAAATTTTCAAACAGATTTGACCGGTCAACGATCAAATCTCTTACAAGCGGAAATTTTCTTAAAGGTTCCAAGATGATTGTAGAACCTTTTAACGTATGTAGAAATGTAGAGCATGCCAACCTCGGACGTTCGTTAATCAGCATGGCGCAAGCCCCACATTTTCGCACCATACAGCTACATTCCCAGCTGATGGGAGTAACTATATTTCCTGAGTTATCTTTCAAAGGGGTTCTACTGTTCAATTCCTTTAGAACAGTGGCAACAGAGCTGTTTTTGCTTCCGTCATATTCAAATTCCTGCCAATAACTGTCTGATTTCTGACTCTCCTGCCGCCTGATTCTTATTTTATATACCAAGTGAATCACCGCCTTTCTGGAACAGGTACAAAGGAAATCTGTATCTGCTTTCCATCAAATCTGGCTACTGTTGTTTTAAGGTAATCATCGTCATTGCTCTTCGGATAATCCTCCCGCCAGTGTGCACCACGGCTTTCTTTTCTTGCAAGAGCACTCTTTAGAACTGCCATGCCAAGCAATGGAAGATTTCCTGTCAGCGCTTGTACCGTTTGAATCCCATTTAACAACGTATTCTCATTTCTGACAACGCCCATAGTATCCTGCATCACTTTGTTTAATTGCTTTATTTCTGAAATTTGAGACGCTGGTGGAAAATCTATCTGTGTCGCACAAGATAGATCTACTACATCTGCCTGTTCGTATGCTGATTTTGCCGCAACACGTCCTCCGTATAACGCTCCTAACAGAGAATTTCCACCAAGACGGTTGGCACCATGATATTGGGCACAGCATTCTCCGGCAGCGTAAAGGTTCTGAATCGGCGTTCTGTGCTGCTCATCCACCAGAATGCCTCCCATAAAATAGTGAATTCCCGGTAAAACAGACACCGGTTCCTTTCGTATATCTTTATGCAGATAGGTCATACAATCGTCTGCCAGACCAGATAGCTTATTTGAAATAATCTCGTCCGATATTTCCGTCATGTCAAGAAATACCTCTGATTTATGGCTGACCTTCCATATCTCTCTGGCGGTAATATCTCGTGGCATCAGATTTCCAAGCTCCGGGTATTTTTCCTCCATGAAATACCATTGTTTTCCATCTTTCATAGAAAACAACCTGCCACCTTCCCCTCTGGCCGCCTCGCTGATGAGCATGCGTTTTCCACCACATTTCACAGTTGTCGGATGATACTGGATCATCTCGCCATTTGCCAGAGGAACACCAAGCCGGAACAATTCTGCGGTGACTTCTCCTGTATTGCTCAGCGAACCCGTTGTATTTCCAAACAATCCGTGCATACCACCGGTGGCAACAATAACCGCATCCCCCGGTAATTCCACAGTCTCCTGACTGTATTCATCCCTGATTACGCAGCCACAACAAATATTGTCACACAGACGAAGTGTTAGGAAAGAATGATGGCTGAACCGTTCTACCATACCAGATGCTTCTTTCCTGCGAACAGCGTCTATCATAGCTGTCATGATCTGTTTCCCGGTATCGCTCTGCGCAAAAGCAGTCCTTTTCTTTTTCTGCCCGCCAAAATTCCGCAGATCCACATCATCATAGCCGCTCATGTTAAATTGAACTCCAAGTTTTAACAGCCAGTGCACCAGCTCCGGTGCTGCCTGTGTCATTCCCCAAACTGCATTTGGGTCTGCCAGACCGCAAGCCGCCTTTATTGTATCTGTGAAATGTTCTTCGGGACTGTCGTTTTCATCTTTTGTATTCAAAGCTGCGTTGATACCGCCCTCCGCCATAACAGACTGCGCCCGCTCTGATGGAAAGGAGGAAACCAGTTTTACATTGCATCCATTTTCCGCTGCCTGCAAAGCCGCTGAAAGCCCTGCCAGTCCAGCACCTATAATAATAATAATTGTCTTACTCATAGATATTGCCACCCAATATAATAGAAAATAACTGCGCCCGCTATAAACAGAAGGAGCACCGAAAGAATCAAATAAATATCACCCCTTCGTTCTTTATAACTGATGATTCCCAGCGATACGAGCAATGGGCGGATATTGATAAAAATATGAACAAAGATTGCCGCCACGAACAAAAGCTGAGTTACCATCTTTACCGTTGTAAAAGGGAACAAAATATATGTCCCATTCTGCACCTTTCCAAACAAGCCAATATGGAAGAACAGCAGGATCAGTATTGCCAGCCCACTGGCTCGTCTCGCCCAGAATATGGCGTTCTGTTTCAGATACATTTTTCCGGATTGCTTCGCTGTCTGTAAACTCTGAACTGTCAGGACGGTACCCATCACCGTATGCACAACAAGAATACCAACACCAATCCATGCAAGAAGTTTCCCTGCGCTACTTCCAACTCCGTTCAGCATAAAGCTTCCCATGATTCCATGAATCATAAAAATGAGAAGCATTAAAACAGACAAAATCGTATTCCATTTTCTCATAAATTCCCGCTCACCTCATTTCTTCGCTGTCCATGATCATATAGTCCATCTGTGTTAGCGTTGTAACGTCAATAAAATCATCCGATGCCAGGAATACATCATACTTTCCACTTACCACTCTTGATAGCATCATTGTGTTACTGTACTCTTTCAGATCTACGGAGAAACCGGCCTGTTCCAACCTGTCACAGAGTTTCTTAGCATAACTGACAAGCGGATAATCCGTCTCAGATACATATAACCGAAAACTAATGTCCGTTTTCATGAGATCTGTTTCATTTGTTTCCGAATCGTCCAGTGCCAATTCTTTTAATTTATTCCGGGTGTTCTCGTTGTCGAGACCATCTGACATCATATTAATACCGAGAACATAAGAGCCTTCCAACTGTGCGGAGGCTTGAGCCGCCTTTTTTGACTTCGGTGTTGCTCCTGTGACTGCATCAATCATAGAGGGCGGTGAGTGCAAAAGTGCACCGAAAACTGCAAGAAAAACAATTGTAACTGCTAACAGAGTCAATTTCCGTTTCACATTGCCACCTCGTTTCTTATTTTTTCAAAATCCTCATTGCGTTCAAGACGGCAATTATGGTAACGCCTACATCACCAAATACAGCTTCCCACATTCCAGCTATACCCAGAGCACCAAGGATCAGGAACACACTCTTAATTCCAAGGGCAATCACTATATTCTGCATGACAATTTGCTTTGTCGCTTTTGCCACATCAATCGCATCCACCAGCTTAGATGGTTCATCTGTCATCAGAACCACATCCGCAGCTTCAATGGCCGCATCTGAACCAAGACCACCCATTGCGATACCAACATCCGCACGAGCAAGGACAGGAGCGTCATTGATACCATCACCAACAAAAGCCAATTTGCTTTCCGGTCTCTTTTTACCATCTAAAAGCTCAACCTTTTCCACTTTTTGGTCAGGAAGCAGCTGTGCATAATATTCATCCAACTGCAATTCTTCTGCAACAGACTTCCCAATTTTTTCATCATCACCGGTAAGCATGACTGTTTTTTCCACACCGATATGTTTCAAATCAGAAATTGCTTTTTTGCTGTCCGGCTTTACTTCATCTGTTATCAAAATGCATCCGGCATATTGACCATCTACTGCTACATAAACCTTTGTATCAACTTTTTCACAGGTTGTGTACTCTATACATTCTGTATCCATAAGTTTCGTATTGCCAGCAAAAACTTTCTTTTCCCCTGCCATTACACTGATTCCATATCCTGAAATTTCCTTATAATCAGAAATCACTGACTGATCCATTTCTTTTCCATAAGCAGCAAGAATGGATTTTGCAATAGGATGGTTAGAAAAACTCTCTGCCTGGGCCGCATACTCCAGAACCTGTTCTTTTGAAAATCCATTTGCAGGCAGAATATCAGTCACATTGAAAACACCCTTTGTAAGTGTTCCAGTTTTATCGAACACAATAATGCTGACATTATTAAGCGCCTCTAAATAATTACTTCCTTTTACAAGAACACCTCGTTTAGATGCCGCACCAATACCTCCGAAGAAAGTCAGCGGGATTGAAATGACCAATGCACATGGGCAAGATACCACAAGGAAAACAAATCCTCTGCGAATCCACTCTGTCCAACCTCCACCAAGAAGGATCGGTGGCAGAATTGCCAGAATAGCTGCTAAGATTACAACCACAGGCGTATAATAACGTGCAAATGTAGTAATAAAATTTTCTGTTGGTGCTTTTCGGCTTGACGCATTTTCCACAAGATCAATAATCTTTGAAGCCGTAGATTCACCAAATGCTTTTGTTGTCTTAATCATTAAGACACCCGTCTGATTCATACAACCGGAAAGTGCTTCGTCTCCTTTATGAACACTTCTCGGAACTGATTCTCCTGTTAAGGCCCTTGTATCCAGCATAGAATCTCCATCCAATACCACACCGTCTAATGGAATTTTTTCACCAGGCTTTACAATAATAATCTCACCAATGGAGACATTTTCTGGAGATATGGTAATCAATTCCCCATTTCTTCTTACTGTAGCAGAATCTGGACGTATATCCATTAAGTCTGATATAGATTTTCTGGAACGCTTAACAGCCAATGACTGAAAAAATTCACCTATCTGATAGAATAACATAACAGCAACTGCTTCTGGATATTCACCAATGACAAAAGCCCCAATCGTAGAAACACTCATCAAAAAATGTTCATCAAATACACGCCCCTTTGAAATGTTCCTCACAGCCTGCCATACAACATCTCCACCAAGAATAACATAAGAAACAATGAGAAAAGCTAACTCGATAGGCAGTGGCACTTTCGCAAAAACAGTCAATGCCATACCAATAGCATAGATTGCTGCACCAATCGCTAAACGAACTGTCAACTTCTTATCCTCATTGTTATAGGATTCATTGGCCTCCTGCTTTTTTTCCGGTATATAAGATTCCTGTACAATTTCAGAAACTTCCACATCGGGCTCATGACTATGAACAATCGTTTCAATCTGACTGGCTATCGTATCTGCGGCTGTCTGAGCAACATTGATTGTAAGCGTCTGCTTCATCAGATTTACCACTGAGGATTGCACTCCATCCAACTCTCCGACTTCTTTTTCAATTTTTGCAGAACAATTTGGACAGTCCAGCCCTTTTAATAGAAATATGCGTTTCATGATAATCTCCTTATAATTTGTTTAATTGTTCAATTACTCAACTATAATATTAAAAAATATTATTTCTGCCAAAGATGCTCAAATCCCTTGTCAATAATCTCTTTCACATGATCATCTGCCAGCGAGTAGTAAACTATCTGTGCTTCTTTACGGAATTTTACCAGATTCGCTAGGCGTAATGCCTTTAACTGATGCGAAATTGCAGATTTTGTTACCCCCAGTAGCACTGCAAGATCACATACACACATCTCACTCTGTTCTAGAGCGTGTAAGATTTGTACTCTAGTTCCATCTCCAAATAGCTTAAACAAAGAAGCCAACTGGATATAATCATCTTTTGGCTGCATCTTGGATTTCACATCATTCACAATATCCTCATGAATTACATCGCAATTACAAATATAAGACGTTTTTGACATATATTCACCTCCAAATAATAATAGTTGAACAATTACTCAACTATTATTATACTTATTTTTAAATTTATGTCAATAAGCTGATGTTAGTTCCCCATAAATTTTACAATTAAAACCAGCTCTTTATTCTTTTCTTAATCTTTTTTTCCCAGTATACCGTTTTGGCTTTCTTTTCACACTTCCTGTAAATTCCGATTTGTTTAAGCCTTATGACCGCCGATTTGCTCGTTTCGGTCTTTGGCGGTTGCACCTTCTTCAAGGTTCATTCCCTTCAACACAGCATTCTTGCCAAACTTCTTTTTGATACTCAGCATTGCTTCTTGCATACGCCTTTCCCGTTCTAATTTTTCTTCTTCCTCCGCCTGCTTCTTCCTCTGTGCTTCGTAATCGGTAAAGAGGTCGAGTTGCTGGTATTCATCTTCCTGCTTGACGGATTTTTCATCAACAAGTTTATTCGCTGTGATTGTTATTCTGCGTACAAGCAAATGCTCGTCAACTATCCTGTCATACAAGTCCATCACGGCGTTGGTAATCAATCGAGTAGAGGAAGTCTTTTTCTCAAGATTCGCTGTTCCGTGTGCGTACTTTGGAACTTTGCGTCCATATCGGTCAATCGTAACCTCGCCTTTGTATTGATATTTTAGGTTCGGATTACTTAAATTCTCAATATCATAGCCGATTGTCAACACAAGCTGGTCAGTTACAAGTCCTTTATCCACCAAATCAAGCACCATTTGGTCGGTCATTTCTTTTACAATCAACTTTGCCTTTTCGTAATCATATGGACAGTGCAACACCTGACCGGAAGATACACTGTTTGTTTCCGGCTTATATGCTTTGACCTGCTCCATTGTGCAAGGCTCATATCCCCAAGCGTGGTCTATGAGCAGTTCCGCATTGATACCGAACAGCTTGTACAGCAATTCCTCGTTATACAGTTCATTCGGCTTTCCGATAGAACATCTTGCAATATCGCCCATTGTATAAAGTCCGTGTTCCTCTAACTTCTTCGCATAACCATTTCCGACTCTCCAGAAATCGGTTATCGGGCGATGACTCCACAATTTCCGGCGATATGACATTAAATACTTCATCAATCGAGTAAGGGAAAATATCTTCCGGAGCAATGTATTTCAAGTAAACACTGTAAATCTTGGTACTGTACTCCAGATAGTATGCCATACGAGGTGGTGCAACGATATAATCAATCTCTAATGCCGGATTCGCATTTAATTCTGTACTGTCATCAGACGAACCCGCAAATGTATGATTTGGTACTTTCCACCTTCGTGTATTATTAACTTCTTTTACCTTTTGCACGACCTCAAACAAGCGTGGTCTGCCGGGTATCCCATAACTTTTCAATGACGGAGATACCGCAAGGCATATTGTTTTCTCTGTCCTGCTCTTATCTGCAACCACAAGATTTGTTGTCAATGGGTCACGATTTCGTTCTTTACACTCCACAGAAGCATAGAATGATTTAAGGTCGATTGCGATATAGGTCTTTTGCTTTGTCATCATTCTATGCCCCCTTCTAAATATTCCTTCGAGTAAATTATGCTATCGTTAGTGTCAATCCTCGGTATAGAAACCATCCAATACATATGTTGTGACTGGTGTTATATACAATTCATATTTAATAACCAGTCTGATTAAATCATTTCCGTCAATCAATGTTATCGGTGTACCTTCTCTCGCAGCCTCTCTTGCCTTATTGGTAAATCGGCTGTTAGTAATAAATACTCCATAATCGGCTTGATATTTGTTCATCGCCCCAAGAAATTGATTGATATCCGGCTCACTCACTGGATTTGAATTAAATCTTTTACACTGAATAACCACTCTGGTTGTTCTAAAATCATCGGCATCTACGTGATATCCATAACGGCTCTATGTCAAATAACGTTGGTGATAATTTAAATCAACAAAATCTATTAAATTATACGGCAGCATCCATAGCAAACTGATAACTATGGATGTTGCCCTTTTGTATTTTATACCTTTCCATTAGCATTATCC
>NZ_JRNB01000116.1 GCF_000758885.1 Peptostreptococcus sp. MV1
GTTTTTCCTGTAACAACTTGTCAAGGACTTTCTAATCATTTTTATCGACTTTTTGATGTTTTTCTCTCTCCATTTCTCTAATCATTATGCGTTTTAATTTGTCTTGCATTGTTTCCGTTGCATTTTCATTAAAGTGAACAACAACCTCATAGGTTGCTTTACCAATTTTCTTTATGGTTTTTGTTCCCGTATTCTGTTCATTTTTATTTTCGTGCATATATTTTTCCTCCTGTTTGTTTCGATAAAAAAGACGATTAGATTTTTAATTTTCTAATCGCCTTTAAAGTGTCATATTTATATTTTTATTATCTCTGGCATACTTTTATACCTTTTTAGACTTAAAGTCTTTAATAGTGCCTTTCCACCTCTTTTTATCTATAAAGATTCTCCTACATCATAGTTCATTTTTTTATTTAAACCTTTCTGTCTTAGTTTTTCTTTGTCTTCTTCATACCATTTTAAGATTGTCGCATAGTGGTTTTGATAGGTCTTGCCACTACTTTTCATGTATCTTGATAGTTTATTTATCATTATTTCTGTGTGTGAGTTTAATTTTTCTTTAAGGNTNTTATATTCTTCTTTGCTTAACCTTACATTTTTGAATTCTCCATAAAAAATGGGGGTGGACTTTTTATCTATCTCTCCCTCTCTCCCCTTATCTATACTAACCTTATCTAATCTACCCTTATCTATACTGGGTTGACCACTTGACAACCTTTGGTTAACCAGATGACAACCAACTTTTTCTTCTGAAATATATGCTCCATTGTCCGTTTGATAAAGCTGCTGTTTCTGATCGATATACATTGTTGGCTTATATCTGTCTTTTCTAATAAAGTTATTTATCTTCCAATGAGTAATGACGATAATTCCCTGATCAAAGACTATCACAAAGCCTTTGGCAATAAGTATTTTTAGGTCATCTTCATTTGCTCCGATAATCTTGATGATTTTCTTAGGGTTATTTACAAAACCGTCATCATCTGCTCGCATTGATAAATGAAAATACAGACATTGACTACTTAGTGGCATATCCAAAAATAAGTCGCTATCCACTATCTTTAGTGAAAACATTCTTTTATCTGCCATGCTCTCCTACCTTTCTTCAAATAAAAAAAGACGATAGTTTTTACTTCTACCGCCTTGTGTACATTTATTATGTTTTTAAAATTTATTTTAGTTCGTTTTCAATTTCTTCTATGGTTGGTAATGCTCCCTTTAAACTTTCAGGAATTAAGTTTTGTAGATGATATTCTGAAATTCCAATAGGCTCTCTGGAGCTTTCAGAAGCATATTTTGCCAATACATTATCCTTTGTCTTACAGATTAAAAGACCTATTGTTTGATTATCCCCATCTCCCTTTAATATATGGTTTACAGATGTTACATAGGTTCCAAGTTGTCCTATATCCGCAGGTTTAAATGCGGAAATTTTAACCTCCACAACTACATAGCAATGTAGCTTAATGTTGTAGAATAACATATCAATAAATTCTTCTGAATTTCCAACTACAAGTCTATATTCTCTGCCCACGAACGAAAAACCTGTCCCTAGCTCCAATAAGAATTTTTGAATATTATCCATCAAAGCGTCTTTCAATTCTTTTTCATCATAATTTTGCCTTATAGATATAAAGTCAAAATTATACGGATCTCTCGTCATTTCATTGGCTAAATCACTTTGTGTAGCAGGCAAATTATTTGTGAAATTTGTTATTGCTTTTCCTTGTCTTTCAAATAGATCTGTATCCAAGAAATTTAAAAGCACCGCTCTACTCCAGCTATTTTCTAATGTTTTAGATATAAAGAAAAATGCTTTATTCAAATTTCCCTCACATCTATCCATAATATATCTTTGATGTCCCCATGGGATACTAAAAATCATATTAAAATCTCCACCGACTTTAGATATTTGTAAATCGTCCACAAGCTGTGGACGATTTAATGGCGAATACATTTCATAAAATTTCTTCATATATTTTAAATTAGTAACAGAAAATCCTTTAACATTGGGAATTTCATTTTTTAAATCCGAACTTAATTTTTTATAGAATCCGCTTCCCCATCTGCTTTCTGCCTTTAAGTTAATAATTTCTTCTCCTAAACTATAATAAAACTTTAGCATTTCAGAATTGACCGAAACTGCTGCTTTAAGTTGTCTGCTTGTATATGATCTTTTTATTTTCTCAAGCATTTTTATATATTCACCATCTCCTATAATATCTAAATCTTTTTTATCCATTCTAATCACTCCAATCTGATTCTTTTTATTTTATTCTATCTCTTTCACCAATGGTGGGAGTTTTAATCTTTTTATCACAATCAGCTTACGGTAAACAAGCTCATTTTATCATTACACATTTAGTTTAATTAATGTGATTATACCAAAAATGTTAAATCTTTTCTATCTCTCCCTCTCTCTCTTTATCTATCTCTATATCTTTCTCTATCTCTTGTCGGACATGGGTTGGACTCATTAAGGACAATGTCCTCTGTTTATTTTGTCTGTA
>NZ_JRNB01000117.1 GCF_000758885.1 Peptostreptococcus sp. MV1
GTGATAATTTAAATCAATAAAATCTATTAAATTATACGGCAGCATCCATAGCAAACTTATAGCTATGGATGTTGCCCTTTTCTATTTTATACCTTTCCATTTTTATGAGTGGATGTAAAATATTTTTTTGGGCAATTTGTAAAAAAGTAGTGTGAATCTTCTATTTATCAGGAATATATGACTTTTTCTAAACAGTAATATTATTGTTTCATTAAAAATAATTTGGAATATATGCTAATTATTGACATGTAAAAAAAATAGTGGTATAATGAGGTAAAAGTAAGCATTATTATCGATTTATATCTAGTTTAGTTGTATGTATTTTAAAACATCTAGTATTAAGGTTAGGTTATTTTGTAAAATTACCTAATACTCTCGGTCTTTGGTAAGTACGTTGAAATATTAATTCTAAAATACAGTCATAGTATGAATTAGAGGGGATTCCGTTGGTTTAGTTAGAATTGCAATTGTATATCCAATATTTAAATTCATTATAATTTCAAATAGGAGGTAGATTTATCAAAAAAAGTAGATTAGGTTTTTTAGTGGTTATGTTTGTAGCAGTGTTCTCTATATTTTCTACATTGAGTTCAAGTGCCATGACTTCTGATGAAAGGAATGTGTTATTCGAACCTAATGAAAGGGTGATAAGAGAGTTAAGCAATACCAGTATTGTGAAAATTGGTGAAAATATAATTATTATATAAGTAGTAATATAGACACACCAATAAAAAATAGTGTAATTACAAATGGTTTTAGAGCTTTATATGTAGATTGTCATGGTGATGAGGATGCAACATTTTTATCTGCTGCAAGTGGTAGGAGACTTTATGCAGATGATTTGTCTTCACTTTATCCAAATTTACAGTTGAGATTTGTTTTTTTAGATGCTTGCAGTACAGGCGTTAATAATAATTGGCCAAATGTTTTTAAAATTAGAAATGGATGGGGAGCATATATTGGATGGGACAGACCAGTATATGAGGAACAAGCATATAATTTTTCTAGACGTTTTTGGCAATATGCAGATGGTCATACTCCGATAAAAAGGGCTGTAGAGAAAGCAAAAGCAGATGTAAGTGTAAATGCTAGACCTGTTTTTGTTGGCAACAGTACTTTTTATGGTACGGCAAATTAAGGAGGGGATTTTATGAACAAAAAAAAATTAATAATAAGCACAATGGTCACAACTATGGTTTCTGCTAGTATGGTACCTATTATAGCTATTGATAATATAGTTTTTGAAAAGAATGAAAAAGTTTTGAGTCAAACAAGAGACGAACAGTCTATAGATATTGGTAAAAAAATATTAGATTATATTAATGTAAAATATGAAAAGAAAAATTTTATTATGTATCGTATGCTTGGGACCAGTGGATGGTTAAAGGATAGACAATATAACAAGATTGTATATAATAATAACTCATATATATCTTTTGATGATGATGGTAGGCTCTTACAGGCTGATACAGGAGGTTATAAGTTACCTGCTAATGTGTCTATGGAGCATTCTCTTATGGATTCAATTAGTAAGAAATTATATGAAGAAGGATATACTTTAAAAAATGTTGAAAAATATACTTCTGATGATAACGATTTTTATAGGTATGAAAGAATTCTAAGTGGAACGATTACAAATCCACATGACTTCGTTTCCATATTTTATGATAAAAAAAATAATAATATAATAAGGTACAAGGTAGTAGAAAATAGAGTTGTCTATAAAGAACCCAGAATTAGTCCTGCTGAAGCTAAACTAATCGTACAAAATAAATATCACGCTAAATCGGAGGAAATTTCTGATATTATACTGACAACATATAAGGATGTTGATAACTCTGAAGTAAAATTGTCTTATTCGATTACAATTGATTTTAATAGAAAGATATATATGGATCCAGAAGATGGAAGCATATTGGGAGAGAGTATGTACAAGGTAGATTTATTAAAGTCCAATTTGGAAAATTCTATAAATCTGTCTAAGAATACCTTTGATGAGAGCGAGAATGTAGTTTTGGTATCAGAAAAAGCTATACCAGATGCACTATCATCAGCGGGTTTAGCAGGTTGTTTGAATGCTCCTATTCTTCTTTCAGAAAGGGATGATTTGAATAATAAACTAGCTAAGGAGTTATCTAGGTTAAAGACAAAAAATGTATACTTGGTGTCTGGCAAAAATATGATTAGCCCCAAAGTAATTAATAGCCTAAAGTCTATGGGGTATAATGTTGTAGATTACTCTGGAACAGATAGATATGAGACATCTGCTAATGTGGCCAAGAGTTTGAAGTCAGACAAGTATATTTTGGCTAGTGGAAAGAATTTTGCTGATATACCATCTATATCTCCATATGCTTATGAGTATAAAATACCGGTGATTTTGACATCGAGGGATAGTATTTCAGATAAGAATAGGACTGCGATAAAGAGTGGAACTCAGTTGGTATCAATTGGAGGATATGATACTATATCCCAAAAAGTATATGATGCCTTAGCTTCTAAAAATCTTAAAATTACTCGAATCGCAGGTATTGATAGATATGCTACATCAAAGGAAATAGCCAAAAGTTTATACCCAGATAGGACTAGCTACATTATAGAACTAAATAAAAATACGATGGCAAATATATTGTCAGCACCTTTAAGTGCTAGACTTAAAAAACCAATACTTGTATATCCAGATAAAATGGATGATTCCATAAAAAATTTAATTGACAAAGAATTAAAGGGAAGCATATTATTTAGGTGAAGCTAGCGTAAATCATAAATTTTGATGATATTGGCTTTATATATCGGATCTATGTCAAATAACGTTGGTGATAATTTAATAGGTTTTATTGATTTAAATGGTTCTTTGTCAACTAGCGTTGATGAATAAAATCCGAAATTTATGCGACAG